>NZ_LZKD01000071.1:0-72084 GCF_001668695.1 Mycobacterium sp. E2497 | reverse complement strand
CGGCAAGTTGCGTTTCGAGGGAGACTTCTACACCCACAAGATCATGACCCCGATGTTCACACCGGAGCCCCAGCCGTATCCCGCCCCCAAGGTGTTCATCGCCGCGGTGGGCGAAGCGATGACCGAGATGTGCGGCGAGGTGGGCGACGGACACCTCGGTCACCCGATGGTGTCCAAGCGCTACCTCGACGAAGTGACGATGCCGGCGTTGTTGCGGGGCATGCAGCGCGGCGGCCGCGACCGCGCCGACTTCCAGGTGTCGTGCGAGGTGATGGTGGCGACCGGCGAGAACGAAGCGGAGCTGGCGGCGGCGATGACGGCCACCCGAAAGCAGATCGCCTTCTACGGATCCACGCCCGCATACCAGAAAGTGCTTGCGCTGCACGGCTGGGGCTCCGGTGTGAACATCGGGGTCATGATCTTGTGGGTGTAGAAGTCTCCCTCGAAACGCAACTTGCCGTCGTTGTGCCACGCGGACCAGATCGCGTGCAGGGCGGAGACGAACTCCCGCATGCGACGGGCGGGATGACTCCACGGCATGCTGAAGCGCTTTTCGATGTGGGGCTGAATCTGGGTGCCCAGACCGAGAATGAACCGGCCCTGCGAGTACGCCTGTAGGTCCCAACCGATGTTGGCGACGATCATCGGATTGCGGGCGAAAGCCACCGCGATGTTGGTGCCGAGTTCGAGCCGCGACGTGTGTTCGGCGGCCAGCAGTAGCGGCAGAAACGGGTCATGACTGGTTTCTGCCGTCCAGCCGCCGTCGTATCCCTCGCGTTCCAGGGCGACCGCCGCATCGGTCACCCGCGCCAGCTGATTGGGAATACCCCCGTCGACCTTGAGGCGGGCGGCGTCGGCCATGCGGGTAACTTTACAGTAAGCAATCCAGTATGTGACCCCGCAGATTTACTCGCGAGACGAAACTCCCATGAGGTAGGACATAGGCATGACAAAACCCCCGGATTGGGAGGAGACGCTCGAGGACCTCGACCGGCGCCGTCAGAAAGCGCGGGAGATGGGCGGTCCGGAACGGCTCGACAAACACCGCGGCAAGGGCAAGCTCGACGCCCGCGCGCGCATCGGCCGCCTGGTCGACCCGGGGAGCTTCCGCGAAATCGGCACGCTGGTCGGCGGCGACATCGCGGCCGACGGGCTGGTCGTCGGCTCCGGATCGATCAACGGTTCGCCGGTGATGTTGGGCTCGGAAGACTTCACCACCATGGCCGGCAGCATCGGACCCGGCGGTAACTCCAAGCGCTACCGCATCGCCGAACTCGCGCTGCGCAACAAGGTTCCCCTGGTGATGTTGCTCGAAGGCGCCGGTTTTCGTCCTGGCGGTGGGCATTACGGCCGGAGCCCGACCGACCTGCTCGCCCAGGCGCAGTGTTCGGGCCGGGTACCGACCGTCGCCGCCGTGCTCGGCCCGTCGGCCGGACACGGTGCGCTCGTCGCCCCGGTCTGCGACTTCCGGATCATGAGCAGACAGGGAGCGATCTTCACCGCCGGACCGCCGGTCGTCAAAGAGTCCACCGGAGAAGAGATCTCGAAGGAGGACCTCGGCGGACCCGTCACCGCCTTGCCGAGCGGGGTGATCCACAACGTCGCCGAAGACGACGAAGCCGTGATCGCCGATATTCGCCGGTACCTGTCGTACTTCCCGCCGAGCGCGTGGTCGTACCCGGCACCGCTGCCGCCGGACGAGGCCAGCGGGCCACGTGCGACGCCCGAACTGCTCAACATCGTCTCCCGCGACAACCGCCGCATCTACGACATGCGCGCCGTGCTCGACGTGGTCTTCGACCGGCCCGACTGGTTCGAGGTCCAGCCGCAGTACGGCAAGGCGATCATCTGCGCGTTGGCTCATCTCGGTGGCCACCCGGTCGCGGTCGTCGCGAATCAGCCCAATGTGCTCGCGGGCTCCATCGATGCCGACGCGGCGGACAAGGCGGCACATTTCATCATGGTGGCCGACTCGTTCCACCTGCCCATCGTGTTCCTTGCCGACAACCCGGGCATGCTGCCCGGCAGTCGGTCCGAACGCAGCGGCGTGCTGCGTGCCGGTGCGCGGATGTTCGCCGCGCAGACGACGGCGACCACGGTCAAGCTGCACATCACGTTGCGCAAGGCATACGGATTTGGCTCCATGGTCATGTCGCTGTTGGGTTTCGATCACCAGAGCGCGACCTTCGCATACCCGGGCGCGACTATGGGCGCCATGAGCGCGGCGGCGTTGGGACGGGCGACGCATGCCGGTGAGGACGTCACCGCGAAGCTGCGTGACGCCGAGTTGCAGGCGTCCTATCGCTCGGCCGAACATCTGGGCTTCGACGAACTCATCGATCCCCGCGAGACCCGCGACGCCCTGCTGAGTTCACTGCTTCGCGGCCTGTCCAGCAGGCAGGCCGTGGCGGAGCCGGTCAGTCGGACCGTCATCCTGCCCTAGCGCGTTGCGCCGGCGAGCGTGCGTGTCTGTACACGACGCGCCGGTGCAACGTGTCGTTACGCGCACGATCGAGGCGTTAGGCTCCCGCCCGGTACGCCGCGATGACGGGCTCCAGTTCGTCCGGCGTCGCGCCGTGCATGATCACCGCGTCGGCCCCGTAGTCGAATTCCTTGCGGACCCGATCCGCGCATTGCCGGGCCGACCCGGTGGCCGACGGTTCCAGCCACTCGTCGGGAATCAACGTCGCGATGTGCTCGATCTGCTCGGCCGTGGCTTTGTGGTCGATGCCGCCCGCGATCGAGGTCACCACGGGGTCTTCCCGGAAGCGTTGCAGCACAGCGGGATCCCAGTCGTTCGTCCGCACCATCAGGTCGCCGTAGCCCTGCAGATAGGTGGCCAGGCGCGCGACCGTCTTCTTCAGCCGAAGCCCCTCGGGGAGGTGGTCACCGACCGTGGCGAAGCACGACCACACCCGGACGCTGTCCGGGTCGCGGCCGGCCTTCTCAGCCGCGGACTTGACGGTCTTGACGCAGCGCCGCAGCGTCTCGGGGGTGAAGTAGGTGTGCAGGATGACGTCGTCGAAGACCCGGCCCCCGAGTTCCAGGGTATTGGGCCCGAAAGCCACCAGCGCCAACCGGATGTCCTCGTCGAAGTCCGAGTCGAGGAACAGGATCGGGTATCTGCCCATGGGCCCGTCGTGGTTGAAGATCAGCTCCCCGCGCCACAGGCGGCGCATGACCTGTGCCCAGTCTTCCATCTGCGCGGTGGTGACCGCCGGTATGCCGAACGCGCCGTAGATCGCCGCGATCCCGCGGCCGATACCGAGCGTGAAGCGCCCGCCGGAGAGCCGGTGCATGGTTGTGGCCCACGACCCGGTGATCAGCGGGTGGCGGGTGTTGTGATTGGTTGCCGCGGTGGCGATCTGCATCCTGTTCGTCACCGCGCACGCGGCGCCGACGAGGGACGACGCCTCCTTGACGTTCCAGCGCTCGGAGATGAAGGCGGTGCCCATGCCGAGCTCCTCGCCGCGGCGGGCCTCGTCCATCAACGCCGCCGGGCCTTCTCCACCGGCACCGGCCAGCAGGTAGTACCCCAACTCATCAAGCGTGCGATCGCTCAACTCCAAACTCCTTGTTTGTAGCCGCAATTCCAGACTTCAGCGATCTTCCCATCGACGACGCGGAACACCTCGATGCTGGCGACGTTGGTTTCGGTGCCGCCCTTGGCGGTCATCGACGAGTCGTAGACGATCGCGACGTGCTCGCCGTCGTCCCCGGCCACGACGATGTTCAGATCGAAGCGCAATGTGTCGAGTATCGCCCAGACGTCCTCGATCCGGTTGACCGCCTCTTGGCGGGTGAGAGTGTGCGCCTCCCCCACCTCGTGCCGGATCACGGTGTCGGCGAACAGCTCCTCGGCCAGGGTCAGGTCGCGCTCGTTCCAGACCACCAGGTTGTAGAGCTCGACGACCTCACGGGCCGTGCGTGCGGTGGCCATCAGCCGGCGACCTCGCGCAGGAACCGATCGGTCACTTTCTGCACTCGCCGGGAGAAGACGTGCCCGACGTGGCTGCCGTCATACCAGAACAGTTCGCCACCCCAACGCTCCTGCAACGCGACCGCGGGATCGCGCATGGCCATCCGGTCGTGCCAGGCGCCGACGATGAGCCGGCGATGCGGCGGCGGTGCCGGATCGACTCGCAGCGGATCGATTACCGACGTCAGTTTCGCCACCTCCGGGGATGTCAACAGGTCGCGAAAGTCGTCCTGGGACGATCCCCAGCGGCCCAGGTGGCGGGCGATCATCGCGTTCAGCCCCAGGATCGGCGTGTACAGCGCGACCGCGTCGACCTGCCTCTCCAGGTGGGACACCAACGCCGCGACCGGAGTCCCCATGGAAATCCCGGCTACCACAACCGTGCTCGCTTGAGGTTGTGCCCACCGCACCACCGCTCGGACCTCCGACACAGCGCGCATCATGCCCGCGACGTTGCCCAACGGATCCATGTCCGGGTACGCGGGCCATTCGCGGCGCCGGCAGCCGTGGCCGGGCTGCACCGGCAGCGCAACGTTGAAGCCGAGCTGGTGATGTATTCGGCCGATCCGGCTCAACAACAGGTCTTCGGTGCCGCCCTGGCCGGCGCCGTGCACCCAGATGAGCCAGGGTCTCGGGCCGTCGCGGTGCCGGCACAGGTGCACCACAGCCCTCGCCGGTCCGCCGAGTCCCTCGGCTTGCAGGGTTTGCGGCAACGCCGGATCGTGCTCGAACGCCATCCGCTCGTACGCCAGGTTGCCGACGCGGCGCCGCCGCACCGAGGTCGCGCGCAGCGGCATCGGGTCCCCGTGCGCACGGTCGATGCCCAGAGCGGACAACTCCTCTGCCGCGGCCATGCAACCAACGAGGGGCCGCATTTCCGCCAGGCTCCCACCCAGCAGCGAAAAGCCGCTCAGCACAAGCTCGTCCAGGATGACCTCGCCGAACTGTCGCACGCCACGCGGTGACACCGGAGTCCAGCCGGTCGATTCGTTCAGCCCGGCCACCGTCCGGGGCAACAACATGGCGAGCTCACGGGTCGCCTCCCTGACCAGCCCCAGCCCGCGCGTCACCTTCGACATGCCATTCCCCTACGCCGGCTTTGAACCGGTATATCCGTCGGCCGCGCCCAGCGCCGTCGGCGCGACGAGCGCGATGCCCTGTGTCATTTCGCTCCTTGCCGTGCGCGGGCCGGACTGCTGAAATCTATACTGTAATCCACTTAGTATCTGGCAATCGGAGGCACCGGCGTGAAAGTGCCCTTCACCTGGAAGGTCACCGGGTGGTTCATGGTCGGGTGGTCGCCCGAATTCCCGGTTGGCCAAGTGCGGCCGCTGAAGTACTTCGGCGAGGATCTGGTCGCCTACCGGGACGAGTCCGGCGAGCTACACGTCCTGGAAGCACACTGCAAACACCTCGGCGCCCACATCGGCCACGGCGGCAAAGTGCTCGGCGACTGCGTCGAATGCCCCTTCCACGGCTGGCGCTGGGGCCCGGACGGCACCAACCGGTACATCCCCTATCAACCCGACCGGCCCAACCGCGCGCTGCGGCTGCGGGTGTACCCGGTGTGCGAGCAGTACGACTGCGTGTTCATCTGGCACCAGCCGGAAGGCAAGGAGCCGCAGTGGGACATGCCGGACATCTTTAGGAAATTTCCGCAATTCGAGACCGACCCGACGGCGTATTACCGCGCGTACCCGGAGTTCTCGCGACGCACCGAACACGAGCCCGTGCATCCGCAGATCGTCGCGGAGAATGCCCCCGACAGCGCACATTTCGAATACGTACACCATGCCACGGTGACGCCGCGGGTGCTGGACTGGAAGATCGTCGACCACGAGTGGCAGTTCGTCGCGGGCTGGCCGGACGCACGCAGCGACAACCCCGACGATCTCGCGCTGCGGTTCCACAGCCACCTGTTCGGCCTGGGCGGAGCGATCAGCGTCTTCGAGGGGGCCCAGAACCATCGGCTGATCTTCACCTGCACGCCGGTCGACGACGAGTGTTCGGACCTGTTCTACTCGATCTGGTGGCCGCGGGTCCCCGGCGACACATCCGAGGTACCGCAGGGCAAGCTGCGCGACGTGATCGAACAGCAATTCCTGTCCACCGTCTTCGACGATCTGCGAATCTGGCGGTACCAGAAGTACGTGGCGAATCCGGCGCTCTCCAAGGTGGACGCGAAAGGGTATATGGCACTGCGGAAGTGGGCCAAACAGTTCTACGAAGTACCGGCATGACACCGAAACTCTCCGAGATCGCGGCACCCGAGCGCACCGCGATCGTCACGCAGGAGTGCCAGGGGGCGGTGATCGGCCCGAACGCCGGCCTGGGGATGCTGGCCACCGAGGCGCGCCGAGTCGCCCTGCCGAATATCGTCCGGCTGTTGCCGGCGGCCCGGGCGGCCGGTGTCCGCGTCGTGCACTGCTTGGTGCAGCGGCGGCCCGACGGGCTCGGCTCCAACCACAACGCCAAGATCTTCGCCATGGGGCACGGTCGGGTCGACATCACCCCGGGCACCCCCGGGGCGGCCGTACTGCCCGAATTGGGACCGGAGCCAAGCGATCTGGTGCTCAGCCGCTGGCACGGCGTCGGGCCTATGGGCGGCACCGACCTGGACGCGATACTGCGCAACCTCGGGGTGTCCACCATCGTCGTCGTCGGGGTGTCGCTGAACATCGCCATCCCCAACGTCGTCATGGACGCCGTCAACGCCGCCTACCGCGTCGTCATGCCCCGCGATGCGGTCGCCGGCATACCCACCGAATACGGAGAGGCCATCATCGCCAACACCCTGTCGCTGCTCGCGACCATCACCACCACCGACGAATTGCTCGACGTGTGGACGCGGCCATGACCGACACCGCACCCGGTGTTCGTGGCGGATTCCCCGACGTCAAACCCGTCGAGGACGCGCCCGAGGAACTGGGTCCATTCGTCGCTGCGCTGCGCCGCCTGCAGGACCTGACCGTGTCCACCAAGCCCGACCCCGCGCTTTGGGCCGCCGCGACCATGCACCTGGAGAGCGCTTGCGCGCTGCTGGACGGCCACCAGGTCCCGGAGGCCGAGTCGGTCGCCGGCCGAGTGCTGAGCCTGCCCGGGTTGGCCCACCCGTTGATGCCGCCCTGGATGGTGACCGAGTCAGGCCCCGACCGCGTAACCATGGCCGGCCACTTCACCACAGCACACATCGGCGGAAACAACGCCGTGCACGGCGGCATGATCCCGCTGTTCTACGACTGGCTGCTCGGCATGGTCGTGTCCACCGCGGACATCCGGCCGACCCGCACGGCCTATCTGCACGTCGACTATCGCAAGATCACCCCGATCGACGAGCCGCTGACCGCTCAGGGACGAATCTCCGGTATCGACGGCCGGAAGGTTTTCATTGACGCTACTATGACAGCCGCCGATGGAACCTTGCTCAGCGAAGCCAACGGCCTGATGGTCCGCCTGCTACCCCACCAGCCGTGAGAGGCCAGATGTCCGACACAGCAACACAATTCACGGTGGCCGCTGTCGCGAAGGCCGTGGCGGCCGCGATTCCCGACCGGGAGCTGCTGATCCAGGGTGAACGGCGGTACACATACGCACAGGTGCTCGAACGGTCGCACCGCCTCGCCGCGTACCTGCACTCCCGTGGGCTGGGCTGCCACACCGAACGCTCCGGGATCCCCGGCCACGAGGCCGGTCAGGACCTGCTCGGCATCTACGCCTACAACGGGAACGAATTCGTCGAGGCACTGCTGGGCGCGTTTCAAGCCCGAGTCGCCCCGTTCAACGTCAACTTCCGCTACGTCAAGAGCGAGCTGCAGTATCTGTTGGCGGATTCGGGGGCGACCGCGCTGATCTACCACGCAGCGTTCGCGCCACGGGTGGCCGAAATCCTGCCGGACCTCCCGCAGCTGCGGGTGCTGATTCAGATCGCCGACGACTCCGGCAACGACTTGATTTACGGGGCAGTGGATTACGAGAGCATCATCGCGTCATCCACACCGGAGCCACCACCGGTGCAGCCTTCGCCCGACGACCTGTACGTCCTGTACACGGGCGGCACGACGGGGATGCCGAAAGGCGTGCTGTGGCGTCAGCACGACATCTTCATGACCTCCTTTGGCGGCCGCAACCTGATGACCGGCGAGCCGTTCGGATCCGTCGAGGAGATCGCGGCCGGCGTGCTCGCGGGCCCCGGCACCAAATTGATGATCCTGCCGCCGCTGATGCACGGCGCAGCCCAGTGGAGCGTGATGACGGCGATCACGACCGGACAATCCGTCGTCTTCCCGTCTGTCGTCGATCGTCTGGACGCCGAGGAGGTGGTCCGCACCATCGAGCGCGAGCGGGTGACCGTGGTGACGGTGGTCGGCGATGCGATGGCCCGCCCGTTGGTCGCCGCCATCGAGAAGGGGATCGCGGACGTGTCGTCGTTGGCCGTCGTCGCCAACGGGGGCGCGTTGCTCACCCCGTTCGTCAAGCAGCGGTTGATTGAAGTCCTGCCGAATGCCGTCGTCGTCGACGGTGTCGGATCCTCGGAAACCGGCGCGCAGATGCACCACATGTCGACGTCGGGGGCGGTGTCGACCGGCACCTTCAACGCGGGACCGGACACGTTCGTGGCGGCCGAAGACCTAGCCTCGATCCTGGAACCGGGTCACGACGGAATGGGCTGGCTGGCGCAGCGCGGGTACGTCCCGCTCGGCTACAAGGGCGATGCGGCCAAGACCGTCAAGACATTTCCCGTCATCGACGGGATCCGGTATGCGATCCCCGGCGACCGGGCCCGCCACCGCGCCGACGGCACCGTCGAACTGCTGGGCCGCGATTCGGTGACGATCAACTCGGGCGGCGAGAAGATCTTCGTCGAGGAAGTCGAGACCGCGATCGCGTCGCACCCCGCGGTGGCCGACGTGGTCGTCGCCGGACGGCCCAGCGACCGGTGGGGCCAGGAGGTCGTCGCCGTCGTCGCGCTTGCCCAAGACGCCCACACCGACGCCGAGGAGTTGGTCGCGCATGCCGGGCAGTCGTTGGCTCGCTACAAACTTCCCAAGGCGGTCGTGTTCCGCGCGGCGATCGAACGCAGCCCGTCGGGCAAGGCCGACTACCGGTGGGCGCGCGAGCAGGCGGTGAACGGCTGACGGCAGCGCAAACGCCCATATTGTCTACTGTAAGAATTACAGTATGATCTTGCGCAAGGCGCCTTGCCGTTCCCGCTGACGATGCCGGAGATCTAGGGTGACCACCGACGTGCATGCGGCAGGCCATGGCCAGACCGTCAGCCTGCGCGACCCCTACCCGTTCTTCGCGCGAAAGCGCCGCGAATCCGGGGTGTTCCGCGGGACGGTCATGGACTACTCCAAGACGCCCGAGTCGTTGATCCCCAAGCGCGAGTTCTCCGCGGTTTCGTTCGATGCGGTGAACAAGGTCTTTCGGGACGGCCGGGTGTTCAGCTCCGCGCCATACGACAAGACGATCGGCCTGTTCATGGGGCCGACCATCCTGGCGATGGAGGGAAAGAAGCATCGCGACCACCGCAACCTGGTGTCGGCGGCGTTCAAGTCCAAGGCACTGGCCCGGTGGGAGAACACCATCGTGCGGCCGATCTGCAACGCCCTGATCGACGAGTTCGCCGGCACCGGCGAAGCCGACCTGGTCCGGCAATTCACCTTCGAATTCCCCACCCGTGTCATCGCCCGGCTGCTGGGCTTGCCCGCCGACGACCTGCCGACGTTCCGTAAGCGCGCCGTGCAGCTGATCAGCTACCACGTCGACTACGAGCATGCCTTCGAGGCCTCGGCGGCGCTCAAGGACTACTTCCTGGAGCAGATCGCACTGCGCAAGTCCCGCCCCACCGAGGACATCATCGGCGACCTGGTCACGGCGGAGATCGACGGCGAAAGGCTAAGCGAGGAAGCGATTTACTCCTTCCTGCGGCTGCTGTTGCCGGCCGGGCTGGAGACCACGTACCGGTCATCGGGCAACCTGCTGTACCTGCTGCTGACCCACCCGGACCAGTTCGCCGCGGTACAGGCCGACCGCGCGCTCTTGCCGCAGGCCATCGAGGAGGGCCTGCGCTTCGAGACGCCGCTGACGACGGTCCAGCGATTCACCACCGAGGACACCGATCTCGAAGGCGCCGAGATCCCGGCGCGTTCGGTGGTCGGGGTGTGCATCGGCTCCGCGAACCGCGACGAGCGGCGCTGGCAGCACGCCGAGGAATTCGACATCTTCCGCACGCCCCTGCCGCACATCTCCTTCGCCGCCGGCGAGCACACATGTCTGGGCCTGCACCTGGCGCGGCTGGAGACCCGCGTCGCGGTCGAATGCCTGCTGGATCGGGTGACCAATGTCCGGTTGCTCACCGACGACGACCCCCACATCCACGGCCAGCCCTTCCGTTCTCCGACGGCGCTTCCCGTGACGTTTGACGCGAAGTAGGGTCCGAAAATGGTCAAAGTGATGTCGGGCTTCCGGGTCCTGGAACTTGCGCAATTCACATTCGTCCCGGCGGCGGGCGCCATCCTGGCCGATTGGGGCGCCGACGTCATCAAGGTCGAACACCCGCTGCGCGGTGATACCCAACGCGGCTTCCTCAACATGGGCGGCATCCAGGTCGATCCTGAGCGGCATCCGCTGATGGAGCATCCCAACCGGGGCAAGCGCAGCGTCGGGATCGACGTGTCCACCCCAGGCGGCCAGGAGGTGATTTACGAACTGACCAAGACCGCCGACGTCTTCCTCACCAACTACATGCCGGCGCAGCGCCAGAAGCACAGATTCGACGTGGAGCACATCCGCGCGGTGAACCCGAACATCGTCTACGCGCGCGGTTCGGCATACGGCGACAAGGGCGCCGAACGTGACACGGGTGGCTACGACGGGACGGCATTCTGGACGCGCAGTGGCATCGGATACGCGCTGACGCCCGAGGAGCTGGGTGGCGCACTGGGGCAAGGTATCCCGGCATTCGGCGACTCCATCGGCGGCATGTTCATCGCCGGCGGCATCTCGGCCGCGTTGCTGCATCGCGAGCGCACCGGCGAAGCCCTCGAGCTCGACGTGTCGTTGTTGAGCACGGCCTGGTGGGCCGCGGGAGCGAGCGTGACGCAGGGCATGGAGACCGGACAGGTGATGCGCACTCCCATGCCGGGCTCCGCTACCGCGATGTCGGTGAACCCCTTCATGGGCAACTACGAAACCTCCGACGGCGGCACCATCAACCTGTGCATCATCAGCCCGACCGGATTGATCCGCGACACTTTCGAGCATCTCGGCATTCCCGAGGCGGCTGATGATCCCCGCTTTTCCGACGTGCTCCCGCTGATACAGAATGCCAACGCGGCCGCCGAACTGATCGCAAAGGCCTTCGCCGGCAAGTCCTTCGACTATTGGCGGCAACACCTGAAGACGATGAAGGGCCAGTGGGCGCCGTTCCAGAGCTTGCTCGACCTGGTCGAAGACGAGCAGGCCCTCGCCAACGACATGGTCAGCGAGGTCGAGCTCGCCAGCGGCGGAAAGCCTTTCCGCGTCGTGCGCGGTCCGGTGCAGTTCAACCACGAACCCCTGGTGACCACGCGTGCGCCCCAGGCCTCCGAGCACACCGAGCTCGTGCTGATGGAACTGGGCATGGATTGGGACCGCATCGAGGAACTGAAGGACTCGGGAGCCATTGCGTGAATGCGCCATGCCATGACTGACGTGGCGATCATCGGCGGCATTACCTAGCGATGCTCTGGCCGCAGGTGCATCGTTGATCGATCGGCACCTGCTTCATCACGCTCTCGGCGTGCGCGCCACACCCCGCCCAGGTGATCTTTCCGCAGCGCCGGCAGCGAACGGGGTAACACATGGTTGCTTCCTATCGTCCAGGGCGAAGCGAGTGCGCCACTACGCCCTCACAGCAGCTTTACGCTCGGCGATCTTGGCGTGGACCTTTTCCATGTCAAGACCCTTGACCTGATCGATCAAGTCGTCGAGCACGGCTGGTGACATCGCGCCCGGCTGACTGTAAATGAGGATGCCGTCGCGGAACGCCATGATCGTCGGCACCGAGCGGATGCCTACCGTCGCGGCCAGATCGCGCTCGGTGTCGGTGTCCACCTTGGCGTGCACGATCTCCGGGTGGTTCTGCGAGGACCGGTCGAAGACCGGCGCGAAAGCCCGGCATGGCCCACACCAAGGGGCCCAGAAGTCAACGAGCACAATCGGGTTTGCGACTACGGTCGACTCGAAATCGGCGGCGGTCAGCGTCTTGACGGTCATGGTTGCTCCTTTCGGATGATGGTGAGGATCGGGCCGAGGCGGTGGTCGCCGCTCATTGGGCCGGCCCGGCGGCGTCGTCCGCGATCTTGTCGGCGAATTCGCAAAATGCGCTGTAGGCGCGTGCCCCGTAGATCGTCGCCGGGCCACCATGCATGAGAATGCTGACGCCGATGGCCTCGGCGGCCTCTTCCTTGGATGCTCCGGCACGGGCCGCCCCCTGAGCGTGGGAGGCGATGCAGCCGTCGCATCCGGCGACGACCCCGATCGCCATCGCGATCAGCTCCTTGAACTTCTTGTCCAAGGCGCCCGAGGTCAGTGCGCCGTTGCTCATTTCGGCAAAACCCCGGTACACGTCCGGGATCATCTTGCGCAGGGCACGGTGCTGGGGGTTGAGGTCGTCCAGCACCTGTTGATAGTGGTTGTGTTCCGTCATGCCATGTACAATACCTATACGGGTAGGGGTATTCCGCGATATGCGCCCGATTTTTTCTTCGGTGCGCATATGCCCCGGCCAATAGAGTCCATCGGCCCTAGGAACGCGTCACCGCGGGGCGCAATCTGGCCTCGGAGCGCCCGGCGTTCCCACGCGGCGGCAACCATGTCGTGCGGCGATGCCGGCGCACGGGATAGAGGAGCAACAATGGCACGAGTCGTCGTCCTCGGCGCCGGTATCGCCGGGCATACCGCCGCGCTACACCTTCGCCGGTGGCTGGGCCGCAGTCACGAAGTCGTCGTGATCTCTCCCAATGCCGACTGGAACTGGATTCCGTCCAACATCTGGGTCGGGGTCGGCCGCATGGATCCCGCCAAGGTTCTCATTCCGCTCAAGCCCATCTACCGCCGCAAGGGCATCGTGTTTCATCAAGCGCTTGCCACCGCGATCCATCCGGAAGGCACCAAAGATCAGTCGGCGCCATCGGTGGACTTCACCTACACCGATGAGGAATACGGCGGCCAGAGCGGCACCATCACGTATGACTACCTCATCAATGCCACCGGGCCGCGCCTGAACTTCGCGGCCACCCCCGGACTCGGCCCCGCCGGCCACTCATACTCGGTGTGCACCGCGGCCCACGCCGTCGAGGCGGCCGAGGCGCTCGACCGGGTCATCGCCAGGCTGAAGGCCGGCGAGAAGCAGCGCCTGGTCATCGGCGTCGGGCACGGCACCTGCACCTGCGAGGGCGCGGCCTTCGAATACGCCTTCAACGTCGAGCACACGTTGCGGGCCGCCGGTGTGCGGGACCTGGCCGACGTCGTCTACCTCACCAACGAGTACGAGCTGGGCGACTTTGGCGTCGGTGGCATGAGTTTCGTCGAGAAGGGCTTCGTGCAGTCCAGCCGGCTGTGGACCGAGTCGCTGTTCCGTGAGCGCGGCGTCAAAGCCATCACGCAGGCGGCCGTCCACGAGGTGATGGATGGCAAGCTGCGCTACGAACAACTGGACGGCAGAGAGCACGAGCTGGACTTCGACTTCGCCATGCTCCTACCGCCGTTCAGGGGAGCAGAACTGGCGGCATACGACAAGGACGGCAACGACATCAGCTCCGTCCTGTTCGCGCCGTCAGGCTTCATGAAGGTCGACGCGGACTACTCGGGCAAACCCTATGACGAATGGTCCGCCGAGGATTGGCCACACACCTACGAGTCCCCCGCCTACCCGAACATCTTCGCCCCGGGCATCGCGTTCGCGCCCCCGCACCCCATCTCCCGGCCGCGCACGAGTCCCAACGGGACCGTGATCACGCCCAGTCCGCCGCGCACCGGCATGCCGTCGGGCGTTATGGCCAAGACGGTCGCTGAAACCATCCGCGATCGAATCACCAAGGGAACGGCCGCGGTTGCGCACCGCGCCTCGATGTCGAGCATGGGCGCCGCATGCGTCGCCTCCGCAGGTACCGGTTTGCGCGAAGGCTCGGCCGCCGCCATGACGATGTTCCCGGTGGTACCCGATCCGGTGAAGTACCCGCAAACGGGTCGTGACATCGCCGGCACCTCCGGTGAGCTCGGGTTGGCCGGCCACTGGATCAAGCTGCTGCTGCATCATCTCTTCATTTACAAGGCGAAAGCCCGCCCATTCTGGTGGCTGATCCCCGAATGAAAGGCACTTCGATGGACGACGAAAACACCTATTCGGACGTGAACGCGCTGACGGCCGAGCGCATCGCCGATGCACCGCTGCCCACTCCGGCAACACTCCGGACGCGGCAGAACATCTTCGTGCAATTCGGGCGGTTCATCCGTATCAATCTCAAGATGCTGCGGATCATCTACGGGCACGGCTGACGGGCCGCCCAGGTGTGCGTCGACGAACTGGAGTTCGCCGTGCCATGGTGCGCTTGCTATTTCGCGTTCAAGGCATTTGGTAGGCGCACCTGCCGGGCTTGTGCTCGGTGAGCGGGACGGGTTGGCCATCGACCCGAATCGCACAGTCATGGGTACCGTTGTGGTCGGTGTAGTTCAACGCCAGAAGTTTGCTTCCGGTCACCTCCACCGTCTGCGACCACGGCGTCGAAACCCACTTGGTCGTGCTGGGCGGATACACCGGCGTGCCTGGGTCGGGGATGACCGAGAAAACGTCACCGCCGCCCAAGACCTGATAGGTAATGGTGTGTTTGCCCGGCCCGGGTGCGTTGTTTTGCGGCTGCAGCCCGCCGGTGGCGCCGACGCCCGCGTTGGCGTTCTCCTGCCACGTTTCTTGCCGTCGCTGTGGGGTGACGCACACCGCGTCGCCGTCGTATCCTTCGCGCCATACCAGGCCCGAAACACACGTCTTAGGCCCGTAAGGGCCACCGCCTGCATAGCCGTCGCCTGCGGCGGCGGCGGCATTCTCATTCTGAACCTCTTGAGCGATGCCCGGCGGCACACAAACGTTGTCGCCGGGTCGCGTCAGCCGCGGAACCTGGCCGGCGATGTCGCCGGGAATGCATCCGCCGTTGGCCGAAGCGGGCGGTGACGCGACGACAGCTCCAGCGACGGTGAGGGCAGCCGCACAGACCGGCAACATGGGTGATTGCCACGTGCCGCGAATGAGCTTGACCACGGGCGTGGGCTGCGATGCGAAGTGACTAGACATGCGAAGGCCTCCTAGAGGGTCCCGGCTGCTTCCGACGCGATGGCGGGCACGGCGGACAGAGAAATACGTTGTTTCCCAACGAATATGACGGGGCAGCGGTTTGGCGCGACTTTGCGCGTCAGAACTCACAGGCCGCCGGTGACGTCTTGTTCGACGTGGCCGAACTCGTCGTCTTGGCCGTTGAACGTGCCGTGGCATGACACCACCAAGTGATACTTGACGCCCAGCGGTGGCGCCAGGAAGTCAAGTCTGGTGGCATCATTCGGGTTGACGTTGAAGTCGCGGTGCACCGCCGGCATCAAGAGCCCGTTCTTCGGCGCGGCGTCATACGTGCACTTGCCAGGCAATGGCGAGGTGTTCTTGACGTTCACCGCCACTGACGTCGGTGACTGCTCGACATTGACCGCGACCGCGTTCTTCGGCGGCTTCGGCGCAGGAGGCGACGGATTGGGCGTCTTGGAGCAATCCGAGCCGGCAGGCAGCTCGTAGTTGCCGG
Source organism: Mycobacterium sp. E2497 (assembly GCF_001668695.1). NCBI lineage: Bacteria > Bacillati > Actinomycetota > Actinomycetes > Mycobacteriales > Mycobacteriaceae > Mycobacterium > Mycobacterium sp. E2497. Next base: position 56,277 of record NZ_LZKD01000071.1, on the reverse strand, counting down.
TACACCGCACCGGAAGGTTGTTCGGGCTCGCTGCTGCCTTACAAGTCTGCCCAGCCGGAACGGTCGGAGTCTCCGAACCCGCCGGACACTGGACGGCCGCCGGCGGCGCTTGGGGGGCGGCGGCCGGCTTACCGAGCACGATGGCGACGGTGTCGTCATCTCCCTTGCGGAAGAAGCCCACGCCGAAGTCCTTGTTGCTGCAGTCGTTGATGGCAGGAGTCGCTTCGCCAACGGCGCCGCGGGTAGCCCCCTCCGCGTTGTTCGCGCTCCCGAAGGGAGCGGCCAACGTGACGGCGAACGTGCCCTTGTACTGCCCGGTCGGGGGCACCCCCGGCAGGTTGTTGCCGATGGCATGCTGCGCCTCCCCCTCCAGGGGGATGCTGTAGTTCAAAGGGGGACAAGTCGATCCTGCTCGCGCATTGTTAACCGCCTGGCGGATGGCAGCGAGTGGATCGGCGGACGCGATCGGCGCCATCGTCAACGCGAGCGCCGAACCCGTCAGCGCCGCGAACGCAACTGCAACTGCTGCCCGGGTTCTGGTCATGGTGATCTCCTTTTCGTCGCCACCCGCGCACGCCGGATGCGGCAGGCCGGCGCGTCGGTGTCCGTCCGACATGCACGACGCTAAGTGGAATGGTCAGATGCGGAAATAAGGAGAATCCCTACTCTTGCGCGTTCATTGACCTGTCGGGGCTATTTGGGTACCTGCGGGGCAATTTCGTGAGCAAGTTTCACGGCGGCGGCGTTGGCCTGCTCCGCGGAGAGCCTCAACACGGCCACCTGCACGGTGTTGACGCGATTCCCCGCGGCGAACTCGACCCCGCCGCCACCCATGTATCGCATGCCGTCCGGCCCCGGCGTGCTGGGGTCGGGGAAGCCTGCCGCCGGCGGAGGGAGCTTGTCGTTCAGGGCGGTCCCTGGATTGCTGATGGTCAATGAGACCGATTCGTCGGTCGCCGTGTTCGTCCACATGCAGTCCCCCTGATCGGGATCCTTTCCTGTCGACACCCCTGTAGCCGGAGCGCCCAGCAACGACGTAATCTCCTGTGGCGCAATCATGGAGCACGCGTCGATGCGGGTTCCTGCGTGCAGCGTGGCGTTGGCCGCCGACTGCGACAGCCCTGATCGGCCCGCAGCGTTCCCCGGCCCGCTCGACCCGCATCCGGCCATCACACAGGACAGCGCGGCGACGATGACCAGTGCTTTCGTTCGGTGGACCTCACCACCGGTCGTCCGGAGCCAATACCGTGTACTGTCGGTCGCCGTACCCGCTTGTTGTCGCACAGGCGTCTCTCTTCTACTCGAATCTGGTTCACTGCAGCAATTTTCGTTCGGACGCACCTATTGCTTGGCCAGCACTACGGTAACGACGTCGACGCTGCGGTCATCGTGTCGGATGAAGCCCACACCGAAGGTCGTGTTACTGCAGTCGGCAATGGCGGGATTCGCTTTTGACGTGGCGCTTTGGATGGCCTTGATAATCGGGTCACCGGAACCCAGGAAGCCCACTTCGCCCGCCCTCAGTGCGGCGTTCTCCGTTCGCGCGTATTGCTGGGCCTCGTTTTCAAGGCTGGTCCGATACGTCAATGCTGGACAATGGGATTGGCTGCGCGCCTGGATGACAGAATCCGCCGCCACACCAAGTCCGGGACCAGGCTGCTGGTTTTGCGGCGGCGCGACTGACGGTTTGGTCGACTGGCCCAGCACGATCGTGACGACGTCGACACTGCGGTCATCGTGCCGAATGAAGCCCACCCCGAAGTCGGTGTAGTTGCAGTTCGCCAGTGCACTTTTCGCCTTGGCCATCGCGCTGTCATCAGCCTTGGCGAAGGGATCACCCGAACCGAGAAAGCCGACCACCGTCCCGGGATATCCGCCGGCCTGCGGCGGCTTTTCGGTGGTCGCGTACTGCTGGGCGATGCTGTCGAGGTCGCTACGCGCCGTCAGTCCTGGGCACGTCGTGGTGCCGCGAACATTGTTGACGTAGTCGCGCGTTTGCTGTTGATCGGCGTGGGCGATGCCGCTCGGTATTGCGCCCACGAACACGACAAGGCCGGTGATGGCGGTCGCGACCCCAAGCGGTGCTGATTGTGCTGTTCTCGTCATGACGGTTTCCTTCATCAGTGTTAGACGCGCCGCCGCGCCGGCGCCCGGGCCATCCCTGCGACGGTTCGTTGTGCGCCCAGCGTTACTAGGACTGTGGTCTCAGAGGGCGTTCGGGAGAAATAGGGGATTTCCCTATCGCTGCGATGCGGTCGGGTCGAATGGCACGGACGCGGGTCGCGGGGAGCGTACGGCCGGGCGGGTCAGCGGTCCCGGAATCGCACCCATCCGACAGCCGAACTGATCCGTTGCGCTGGATCGCCGGCATCCTGGCAAACCTGGGCAACGAGCGCGGCCGACTCGGCAGCAAAGACACCGAACGCGTAATCGTCCGCCGGCACGCCCATCGCCGTCAGCAGCCGGACCTGCTTGCCATCAGTCGACACGGATGCGGCACTGGTGTTGAGACGATCAACGACGTCTCCGATCGAGTGGGCGGGTGCCTGCGGCCCGTACCACTCGACGAGGAACCCCTGTGTGTGCTCCTCGATATTCGCCATCGGCACCACGCTACCGATGCCGGCGATCGTCAACATCAGGGTTTTCCCTAGCACGTATCGGGTTCCCATTTCGGGGCTGCGAGTGCTCGGTGTAAAGCTGCACACGCCGACGTCCTCGCGAGGATTACCCGTTCGCGCTGATCGAAGACACCTTCTTGACCGGCGGCGCGTACGCGGGCTTGCCCAGCCCGAGCGTGTACTGGGCGATCATGTTGCGGAAGACCTCCAGCGTGCCGCCATAGATGCCCACCAGTGGGGCGAACCGGTAGGCGTATTCGGCGCTGCCGTCGTCGGCGGCCGCCTCGGCTCCGTACGGCAACGCGGACGCGGCGCCGAGGATGTCCATCAGTTCCGGGGAGATGTCGCGCATCGTTTGTGCGATGGCCACCCGGCCGAAAATGCTCGGGGTGGCCAGCGCCACCTCCAGTCGGGCAACGCTGCGGCCCAGTCGATACGCGACCGACTTGTCTTCGATGAGTCGGCGGCCCGCGCCGTCCGTGCGCGCCACGCACGCCGCCGCCTTGTCCACCGCCTCGGACAGAAAACTGGCCTGGTGCATCATGATTGACGTATCCTGCAGACCGTCCGGGGCGGCGGCGACGGCGCCGTGCTCGACGTTGAGCGGTTCGCGCAGCACCGTCCAGCCCCCGTTCACCTCGCCCAGCCGGTATTTGTCGTCCACGCGGACGTCGCTGTAATAGACGATGTTGGTCCGATCGCCATCCACCGTGCGGATACCCTGGATTTCGATGCCCGGCGAATCCAGCGGCACCAGGAACATGGTCAGGCTCTTGTGTTTCGGCGCGTCCGGGTCGGTATTGGTGATCAGGAAAACGTATTGGCAGTTATGGGCGCCGGTGGTGAACATCTTGGAGCCATTGATGACCCAGCTCGATCCAACCGCCTCCCGTACCGCGCGGGTCTTACAGGTGGCGACATCGGAGCCGCCTTCGGGCTCGGTGTAGCCGAGGCACAACCGAACCTCGCCGCTGAAGACTTTCGGGAGCACCTCGTCACGCAGTTGCGGTGACCCGAACTTGTCCACCGAGCGGGCCACCATCGCGGTTGTCCCCCACGTCACCCACGGCACATGTGCCCGCCGCTTCTCCAACTCCCAGATGCGCCGCCGCACCCGGCTGAGACCACCGTCGGACTCCGGTTTCCATTCCGCCGCCAAATAGCCTGCGGCGCCGAACTTCAGGTGCAGGCCCTCGTCGAAGTTGTCGCCGGTTTCCCTGTCGCGGCGCCTGACCTCTTCGGTCATGTGCGTGGCCAGAAAGCTGCGCGCTTCGTCGCGGAATGCCTCGTCGGCTTCGGACAGCTCGACGCGGGAGAAATCCATCGTGTTGCCCCTTCCTACGCCGGCTGCGCCGCGCTCTCGCGGGCGGCGACGATCTCGGCCACCCGTTGGGACGTAGCCGCCGGATCGCCGCCGGCCAGTGGCCACCCGCGGGCGCGCACCAGATACGCCGTCGCCGCGGCCTCGGCCGAGACCCCGAGGCCGCCTTGAATATGGACCGCCATGGTCGCCGCCCTCGCCGCCTCCTCGGCCATGAAAACGAAAGCGGAAGGCGCCAATTCGGGCCGCTCGCCGGGTTCATTGTCCAGGAACCAGGCGGCGCGGCGAGCCAGATTGCGGCCACCCTGGACGGTGATGGCCATATTCGCCAGCGGGTGGGAGATGGCCTGCAGCGTGGAGATGGGCACACCCAGCGTGTATCGGGTCTTGGCGAACTCAGCGGCGATGGTCATGGTCTCCTCCACCAGCCCGACGAGCGCCGCCGCGGTCAGCAGCCGCCATTCGTCCAGCGCCAAAAGGTAACTCGCCAGTGCATCCGGCCCCTCGGCGATGACCTCGCGCGTGTCGGCCACCGCGGGGTCCACCCAGGCCATGGGCAGGCGGCCGATATTGTCGACCTTCGCCGGGCGGGTGCCGAAGGTCAGGCGCACGACTTCCTCGCCTTCGCGGACGACGACGTGGTCAGCGATCGACCCCGACGGAATCAACCGCGGGCCGCGCCCGGCGTCGATGCGCGGGTCCAGCGCGGCAAGCTGTTCCCCGTCCGCGATCCCGGCGGCAGCCTCGCCCAGCGCGCCGAGCCGCCCCAGCAGCCGCGCGGTGCAGACGTGGTCGATCCACGGAACCGGTGCCAGCGTCCGGCCGACCTCCTCGGCCACCAGGGTGAGGTCGACCAGGGTCGCGCCGTCACCGCCGCAGGACTCCGGCAACGCCATCGTGGTCGCGCCCATCCCACACAACCTCTCCCACAGGTTCTTGTCGAAACCCGACGGCTCTGCGGCACGGACGGTTTCGATGGAGCAGTGCGTCTTGAAGAACTGCTTATAGGCGTCCCGCAGGGCCACATGATCGTCGGACAGGCTGTAGTCCAGTCGGCGTAGTTCGAAGCGGTCCATCGTCAGTGCTCCCGTTCTCGGTCAGGCGCGGTCGCCGAAGAAAAAATCCTGCGCGTTGTTGTAAAGGTAGTTATCCAGCACGTCGGCCGGCAGATCAAGGGCACGGGCCTCGGGGATGACCCGCCGCATGGGCAACACCGGCCAGTCGGACGCGTAGATCACCTTGTTGCGACCGCGCGTGCGCATGTAGTGCAGCAGGCTCTCCGGCAGCCGCTTGGGCGACCACGCCGACGTCATGAGGCGCAGGTTCGGGTACTTCAGCAGCAAGCGGATCGCGACGTCCCACCACGGGTCGGCGCCGTGAATCATGCACAGCCGCAGTTCGGGGAATCGTACGCACACGCGATCCAGGTGCATGGGGTGCTGGACCTCGCCGGGTATGGGCGGCCCCGGGATGCCGGTGTTGATGCACAGCGGAAGGTCCAGTTCCGCACATTTGGCATAGAGCGGGTAGTACACGGCGTCGCTGGGCGGGTATTGGCCGTCGCCCCAAAAGCTCGGCCCCACTACGGCATACGCGACGGGCAGGTCGCCCGCGATCTCGGCGAGCTTGCGCAGCGACGGCACCGGGCGAAGCAGGTTGACCCCGCCCTCGGCCAAGGCGAATCGATCCGGTTTGGCTTCGGCGAATTTGCGCGCGGTGGTGGACGGGTTGGTGAGCGAGTCCATCAGGATCGCCTTGTGCACACCTTGTTCGTCCATCTCGGCGAGCAATTCGGAGAGATCGACCGGGGCGAACATCGACTCGGGGCCCTTGAAGTAGTCGTCCCTGACCTTGAGCATCCACGTCGGCTGAATTTCGGCTTCGCCGAAGTGGACGTTCACCAGGCAGTCAATCACTTTGTCATTCATGACTTCCTTCGGCGTCGGACCCTACCAGCGCGCTCACCGGAAGGTGTTGAGTGGCTTGTTCTCTGGCCCATCGGTAGTTGGGCTTGCCGTTGCCGAGGCGTTCGATCTGCTCGACGAAGATGACGGCCTTCGGCGCCTTGAAATGCGCCAGTTGTGCCGTGCACGCGTGGTAGAGGCCGTCCGGGGTGAGCCGGGCGCCGGGTTGCGTGGCGACGAGCGCGACGACCTCTTGACCCCACCGCTCGCTTGGTCGGCCGACGACCAGGGCATCGGCGACGCCCGGCTGAGCGCGCAGTACCTCTTCGACCTCTTCGACGAAAACCTTTTCGCCACCGGTGTTCACGACCAGCGAGTCGCGGCCCAGCAGGCGGATGGTGCCGTCCTTCTCCAGCGATGCCCGGTCGCCGGGTATCACCACCCGCCGGCCGTCGATCTCGGGGAAGGTCCGTTGCGTGGCCTCGGCGTCACCGAAATACCCGAGCGGGATGCGGCCTGTCCTGGCGGCCCAGCCGACTTCCCGCTCACCGGGCCGCAGAAATCGGCTGCGGTCGGCCGACACCACGCTGGCCCCCTCCCTGGGTTGGAAGGTTTCGCTGGCGGTCCCCCCGCGGCTGTGCCCGAACGCCATGTTGCCGCTCTCCGACGACCCATAGCCCTCGATGATGGTGATGTGTGGCAGGCATTCCATCAGTGCGCGTTTGTGTTTCGCGTTCGTCGCGGCGCCTCCGGTGCCGATCGCACGCAGCGAGGACAGGTCATAGGAACGCGCGCGCAGCTCGGCGATCAGCGGGCCGGCGTACGCGTCACCCACCATGGTCATCATGCCCACCTTCTCGCGCTCCGCGGTTTCCCACACCGACCGGACGTCCAGCCTGTTGCTGTCGTCGTAAAGCACTACGGGCAGGCCGGCGCAGAGCGCGGAGAACGCGGTCCACATGCCGGCGGCGTGCATGAGCGGGGAGACGGCGAACCACGGCTGGCCGCCCGCGGCGACCTTGTCGTGAATCTCCGTGACGCTGGCATGATCGGCCCCGACCATCGACGACACGTACATGTCGCTCTGTCGCCACAGCACGCCCTTCGGACGCCCCGTCGTCCCGCCGGTGCACATCATGATGAGATCGTCCGGAGATCCGGTCTCCTCGCGATCGGGGCCGACGGACGCCAGGGCGTCGTCGAGCGAGATCGCCTTCGGCAGTTGGGGAACCGTAGTGCCGTCGTCGATGGAGATCAGCAACTCGGTACCGATCGGCGGCAGGACGTCGGCGAACCGGGCGCCGAGGGAGCGGTGGTAGATGATCGCCCGTGGGCGGACGTAGTCGAGAAGGTCGCGGATTTCCCGGGGCGAGTAGTGGTGGTTCACGTTGACCGGGACGGTGCGCGCCTTCAGGCAGCCGATGACCATGTCGGGGTACAGGTCGTTGTACATCAGCAACGCGATGCGGTCCTGTCCGCATTCCCAGCGCTGCAGCGCGTCACGGGTCGCGTAGACGCCGAAACCCCTGCCTTCGAGGTAGTTCGCCAATCGGTTGGTGCGGACCGCGGAGTCGGCGAAGGTGCTCTTGCGGTCGCCGCACACGGTCATCAGCCGGTCCGGCACGGCGTCGGCGATGGCGTCCAGAACCGCGCCCACAGTCCATTCACTCATGGTGGGGCGCTAAACGGCCGACGGGACCGGAACGCCGAGCAGGTCGAGAGCATTGTCGCGCATCACTTTTCGGGCATCGGCTTCGCCGAAGCCGTTGAGTTCCCCGGCGAACGACACCGGCGTCTCGAGGCCTTCGCCGTGCGGCCAGTCGGACCCGAACAGGATCTTGTCGATGCCGATGACGTTGGCCAGCTCTTGCAAATCGTCCTCGTAGTAGGGGGCGATCCACACATTGTTGCGCAATTGCTCCACCGGGTCCTCGGGGAAATGCCGCGGGTAGTTGTTGGCGACCTTCTTCAGCCGCTTGATCAGCCGATGCACGAAATAGGAGCCGTTTTCGATGCTGACCGCCCTGAGCCCGGGGTGGCGGGTGAACACACCGTGCACGATCATCGAGGCCATCGTGTCGTGGATGGCGCGGTCGTCCAGGAGAACCTGATCCAGTGGGTCCTTTTCCCCGAACCCCTCGAAGGTCGCCTTGCCGCCCCACTGCGCGGCGATGTGCAGATAGCCGCTGTCGCTGAGGTGGAAGCCGACCGGCACCCCCGCCTCGGCGAGCCGGGCCCACACCGGGTCGTGGCTGGGATCGCCCAGCGATCTCGGCTTCACCACACCGGGCACCGGCGCGGGCCGCACCAGCACCAGCTTGGCGCCGCGCGCCAGCACGAACTCGACCTCTTCGAGCGCCTTGGCCGGGTCTGCCAGCGAAATGATGGGCGCGGCGATGATGCGGTGATCGGGCCGGTCGAAGCCCCAATCTTCGTCGAGCCACAGGTTGAACGCGTGCAGCGAGGCCATCGTGGCCTCGATGTCTCCCTTGAGCGCCTCCTCGACGCCGCACGCGAAAGTCGGCAGCATGAACACCGTTTCGACGTCCTGGGTCTCCATCACCGCGACCCGCGCGTCGCGGTTCTGGTACTCGGGGTGGCTGGCCAGCCGCTCGACCTTCATCAGCGAGGCGGGGTCGACGCCGTCGGGGATTTCGCCGCGGAACAACAGGTCCAGGCAGCCCGGCACGATGATCGGGTCAAAGGTCGGGTTGGGGATGAAGTGGTTGACCCGATCCCCGATCACGGCCCAGGTGCGCTTGCCGTCGTTGAGCATCTGCACGCCTCGCCGCTTGAACTTCTTGTCCAGGTGGCGGGTGAAGGCGTCCAGTGGTTCGTAGTAGTGGTTGTCGACGTCAATCGCCTTATAACCCAAGCTGGTCATGATCATCCTTTCCGGCATCACCGGCGAACACTAAGCGTCGGTCGGGTCGAGCGAAGGGAATCGGGGGGGCCGCTTCTCCAGAAAGCTGGTGATGCCTTCGATGACGTCCGGCCGCGGCATCGCCTCGTGCAGCAGCACCTCGGCACGCGCCGTGGCGTCCACGACATCGCGAGTGGCGTCACCGTATACCTGCCGCTTGATCACTTCCATGGACGCCGGCGAGCAGTTGCGTGCGATGTCCTCCGCGTATTCCAGCGCGCGGTTCATCAGATCCTCGGGCGCGACCACGTCCTTGACGAGGCCGAGGTCGGCCGCCTCCTCGGCGAGGAAGGTGCGGCCGCTCAACAGCAGATCCAGGGCGACGCCCCAGGTTGTCAGTCGCGGCAGTATCCAGGAGATGCCGAACTCGGCGATCAGTCCGCGGCGGGCGAAGACCGCGGCGAACTTGGCCCCGGCGGCCGCGAACCGCACGTCACACATGAGCGCCTGGGTCAGGCCGATGCCGACGCAGGCGCCGTTGATGGCGGCCACGACGGGCTTGCGCAGCGTGGTCACGAAATGCGGCGGCCGTTCCCCGACCAACTCGGCGAGGTTGGTCTGACTCGCCTTCTCCATCGTGTCGCCGTAACTCGGTGCGGAATTCGGCGTGCCCAGATACGCGCCGGCGCAGAATCCTTTGCCCCGGCCGGTCAGCACGACCACCCGGATGGCCGGGTCCTGTTCGGCGCGGTCGATCGCCGAGTAAAAGCCGGCGGCAATGTCCGGCCCCCAGGCGTTCAGGCGTTCAGGACGGTTGAAGGTCAGAATCGCCACGCCGCTGCCGGTGGACTCGTAGAGCACTGCGGCCTCGGAAGCGTCGTCCCCGCCGGACATCTCCCCCGCCACCTCCTCACGACCGCTACCCGATCCCGCGACGATTTGTACGCATACTGTATACCTATCGGTACCGTTTTCCACAACCGCCTTCGGGTGCCCACGAACCCCGGCCGAACAGGGGATTTCGGCTTGCTGAACCTCACCCCTGACCGCCGTCGACGGGGCTACTCATGACCAGGAGTGGCACGGATATCCCGGGTGTGGCGAGCACCACGCGCCGATCGCGTTTCCTCCTGGCGGCGAAAAGGGAAAGCCAACACAGATACCCACTACCGGGAGGGGAAACGCAATGGTTGACATCAAGAGCGGTCCGGTCGAGCTGATCCAGGGCATCGTCGAAGCCGTCTTCGGCAAGGCCAAGGAAATCGTGGGCACGATCATCGGCCGCAACGATCTGGTCAACGAGGGCCAGGCGCAGCAGGACAAGGCCGACGCGCAGCGCAGCGCGGCGAAGAAGGAAGCCGCGGCCGAGAAGGCCCGCGGCAAGGCCAAGGCCGCGGAGGCGCGCGAGCAGGCCGAACAGTAGACGGTTAGGCACAGGCCCGGTCACCTCGGTGGCCGGGCTCTGCTATGTATCCCGATGTGGCGCAGCGGTTTTGGCCGCCGATTAGGCCTCGATGAGCCCAAGCCGGCGGTATGCGTTCTCGATCTGCGACTTGGCCTCCGTCGGCAACTCCGCCTGCGGTGGCCGGGAATGCGGATACGCGCCTATCGGCAAGCCGAGAAGCGAGGCGGCGTACTTGAACGCGCCACCCCAGTGAGTGAAGTAATCGGCCCGTCCCGGATAGCACGTCCACCAGGATCCGACGTCGAGGTCGAATTGGTCCAGGCCCGACTCGCGGCCGAAGTCCATCGCCTCGAGCAGCTTGTCGCTTTGTACCAAATCCCAGTATTCCGAGAACAATCGCCGCCGCGGCGTCTCGAACAGATAGCCCGCGGTGCCCAGTTGCGCCGGACAGACGATCCCGTCGCGCAGCCAACCGGCGCGATACACCGTCTTGTCACACTCCCAGAGCACCAGGCCGGGCGCCAGCTGGTGGAGCATCCGGCTGCTGGCCGGCCTGAAGGCGCCCTCCTTGGTCGCGCACACGGCGGGCACCTCATCGTAGATCCGCGCGCTTTCGGCGGCGGTCAGCACGTAGCCGGACGACGGCGAGTTGAACATGCCCAAGGCGATGTCGGTGCGCGAGGCGATGTATTTGAAGAATCGCAGAACGCCCTCGCCGCCATGCACTTCCATCATCGGCGTTTGGATGTAGACGATGTCGGCGCCGGCTTCCTGGGCGTGCAACGTCAACTCCAGACAGTCCTTCGCGGCGATGGCGGCCGTGCAGGCTTGCACGACGACGTCGGGATTGACGGCACGCCCTTCCTCAATCGCTACCTCTAACAAGCGTTTTCGCTCATCGATGGTCAGCGACCAGAACTCCGAGAGACCGCTGGTGCACCACAACATCGGGTGCCCGAGGTCGCCGACGCAGTAACGGACCAGCGTCCGATAGGCCTCCCAGTCGATGTCGTCGCCGTCCGGCCCGCAGAACGGGGTGTAGAGCGAGTCACCGATTCCGCGCAATGCGCCGCGCGCCCAGGCGCGGGCCTCGCTTGCCGTCGCCACTTTCGACTCCTTCTTTCGGCCGAGCTTTTCGTTCCGGGCGGTCAGGTGAAGTCCGAACCACCGTCGACGTTGATGTTGGCCCCCGTCATGTAGGAGTTGCGCCGCGACGCGAGGAATGCGGCCACCGGCCCGATTTCCTCCGGCAGCCCCGCCCGTGGCATGTGGGCCGGATGGCCGAAGTGCTTGTCGATGGCGTCCATCAACGCGTAAAGATCGCCGCCGTCGACGCCCACCGATTTCGCCCAACCGACGAGCGACTCGGACGCGATGCTGCCGGGCGACACCACGTTGACCAAGATCTCGTCCTTGGCCAAGAACAGAGACAGATTCTTGGACACGCTGGTCAGCATCGACTTGGCCGCCGTGTAGGCGGGCAGCATGACGCTCTGCCGCTGGGTCGAGTGGGCCGAGAAGTTGACGATCCGCGCCCATTGCGCCTTGCGCAGCAGCGGAAGTGCCGCGCGGACACAGCGCACCATGCCCATCACCCCGTCTTCGACGGCCTGGCGCCATTGCTCGTCGGCCAAATCGTCGAACGTGCCCGCCGCTCCCGGCCCGACCGTATTGACAAGGGCATTGAGTTCTCCGCCCCATCGCCGGCCGAGTTCGGCGAACGCCTCGTCGACCTGACCGGGATCGGCAATGTCCGCGACGAGCCCGACGGCGTCGGGGCTACCGCGCCCCGTCAACTCCGCCGCGGCGCAGTCGAGCGCGTCACGACTGCGGCCGATCACCGCGACCCGGGCACCTTCGTCGGCGAGGCAGCGGGCCGTGGCCAAACCCATGCCGCGGCTACCGCCGACTACCACCGTTGCGGCATCCGCCAGCCCTAAATCCATGGCAATTCCCGTGGCTCATCGGATGACTGGGTGAATGGCTTGCGCCCGGTCATGTTCGCCCGCCCGGCCTATCGTTACCAAAACGCCTACGATAGGTATTACAGTAGCAGATGAAAAGTGCACGAAAGCCGGGTTGACGGACATCGTCGAGCGGCGACACGGCTAAGCTTGCGCAGGTGAGTCGGTACGGCTCTTGGACCGCATGCACAGGATACAGCGTGATGGAGGTGCCCGTAGTGGCAAAGCAGGCTACCGCCGATAGGCGTCAACGCCGCGAACGCGGATCCATCAATCCCGATGACATCATCAGTGGCGCATTCGAACTCGCGGAGCAGGTATCGATCGACAACTTGAGCATGCCGCTGCTTGGCAAACATCTGGGCGTCGGCGTCACGAGCATCTACTGGTACTTCCGTAAGAAGGATGACCTGCTCAACGCGATGACCGACCGCGCATTGAGCAAGTATCGGTTCGCCACCCCCTACGTCGAGGCCAGCGACTGGCGCGAGACATTGGCCAACCACGCGCGCCTGATGCGTAAAACGTTCATGGGTAACCCAATTCTGTGCGACCTGATTCTGATCCGCGCCGCGCTCAGCCCGAAGGCGGCACGGCTGGGTGCCGAGGAGATGGAGAAGGCCATCGCCAACCTGGTCGAAGCCGGGCTGTCGCCGGAGGACGCCTTCGACACCTACTCGGCGGTTTCGGTGCACGTCCGCGGCTCGGTGGTGCTGCAGCGGCTTTACGAGAAGAACCAATCCTCCCATGAGGGTGCGCGTGCCATCGAGGACGCCGTCGCCATCGACCCCGAGAAGACTCCCCTGCTGGCCCAAGTCAGCCGCATCGGGCACCGGATCGGCGCACCCGACGAAACCAACTTCGAGTACGGACTCGGCTGCATCCTGGATCACGCCGGCCGGTTGATCGAAGAAGGCAAGGGGCCGAAAGGCGGCAAGGCCGCGCCGTCACGGCCACGCAAGGCGGCCAAGTCGCCCGCGTCACGCGCACGCACCAAGGCCCCGGCCGCGCGCTAGCCGGATACCGAATAGGGTTACTACACTTCGGGTTCCGGCACGTCGAAGTGTTCGTCACGGAGCCGGAACGCTTCCTTGGTCCCATGCTGTGCGCGGGCCTTGACGAAATTGAACTCTCCTGGCCCGAATTGCAGGTTGGTGCCGAAGGCGTGGAAGAGATAGCTCGCGACTTCCTCACCCTGGTATGCCTGGCTCTGCTCGACGAGGCGGAAAGCCTCCTTGGCGATGACCACCCCGTCGGCGGGCATCTTCGCCGCCTTCTCGGCCCAGTACCGCGCCCGCGCCGGGACGGCGGCGGAATCGCAGGTGTCGGTGAAGATCCCGAGATGTTCGAGCTCGCCGGCCTCGATGATGTCGCCGGTCAGCAGCAGGCGCCGGGCCAGCACCGGACCCAACCGGTGGAAGAACATGTGCAGGCTGCCGAGCGCGGGGCCGAGGAAGCGGGTGGCCGGCATGCCGACCTTCGTGTCGCGCGCTATCACGGAGATGTCGGTCATCAGCGCCATCTCGAAACCGCCGCCCAGCGCATATCCGGTGATCTCGCCCACCGTCACCTTGGGAAAGCCCATGAAGTTGTGGTAGAAGCCAAAAGACTTACGGTCCACGGTAAGTCGCCGACGTTGACTGGGACGGCGCTTGCCCGACGCGTCGCCGGGCGTGGTCGTTTCGCCATACCAGCCATAGGCGTTGTTCATGTCGGCCCCGGTGGAGAAGACGCCGCCCGCGCCGCGCAACAGCACCACCGTCAGGTCGTCGTCGTCGGCCACCCGATCCAGACAGCGGGCGATGGCGTCGCGCATGACGGCGTCGTAGGAGTTGCGGTGCGCCGGATTGTTCAGCGTGATCGTGGCGATGCGGCGGTCGGGGTCCATCTCGAACAGCACGCGATCGTCCGATGCGCTCGGGGGCGTCATGTGTCGGATTCCTTTCGCCGCCTGCCGAATTTGAACCCGGCGAGCCTCTCAGGGGGTGACGCCAAGGTGTTCACCTGGCCGGTGCAGAGCACTTCGCCGTCGAACAGCAGCCGTGCCGTCGATGCGATGCCGCGTTCGACCTGCGATCGGACGATGTCGAACCGTAGCGCGGTCAACACCGGTGTCGGTCGGCGGAACGTCACGACCAGTGATCGCGTCTTGCCGGACAGGCCCGTGACGCAATTGTGGTGCTGGATGACGCAGTCGAAGAAGACGCCCAGAAAGCCGCCGTGCACGCATCCCGGCGGGCCCTCGTAGACGAGCGGGAAGTTGACTCGCCCCGTTGCCTCGTCGGCATCGAGCTGATCGAACCGATACTCCGGGAAGCACGGATTGTAGGCGCCGATGTCGGTCGCATGGTCGAGATAGACGCGCCGGGGATCATCGGGGACGTCGCCGATTCGCGGCGCGTTGTCCACCGGCGCAGCGGCAGAGAGTTCGCTCTCCCATTCCGCGAACTTCTCCACCATGGTGTCGACGGTGGGATGGGGATGTTCGAGGGCCAGCAGCAGTGAGCTCAGGCGCCGCATGGCGCCGGCGGCCGCCACGGTCTGGGAGAGTGGCCGCTCGCCGAATCGGGCGTCACCCGATCGCGTTGACTCCGGTTCGGCGCAGCCCCCCGCTCGCCCCTCCTGCAAGGCCATGCATCCCCCTTTTCGCTCGGGTTCCGGCCCGGCTATTTCCGGCGGCGGCGTACCCTGCTAACTTATACAGCGTATCAATGGTATTGCCTACTGTATGGGTAACCGTAACGGCAGAAAGGCCGGATTCGACGGTGAGTCAGGAGGCCGACGCGGCCGGCGCCGACGGTGCGGTGACAGTGTGCCGGGACGGCGGGGTGTTGCGGATAACGCTCGATCGCCCATCCCAGCGAAACTCGTTGAGCCAGAACATGATCAGCGCCTTGGTCGAGGCCCTCACCGACGCCGCCGCCGATGATTCGTTGCGCGCCGTGCACATCCGGGGCGGCGAGGATTTCTGCGCCGGGGTGGACTGGCTGGCCACCAACGACCGCCGGCGCCCCCGCGCCGGCGACCTGGTGCGGCGGATCCCCCATGCCGCTCATCGCGTGATCGAGCTGGTCGCCGGCATCCAGTTGCCAGTGCTCTGCAGTGTGCGGGGATGGGCCGCCGGGTTCGGCTGCAACCTCGCGCTGGCAGCCGACTTCACCGTCGCCGCCACCGACGCGGTGTTCTGGGAGCCCTTCGTTGACCGGGGCTTCAGCCCGGATTCGGGCGCGACCTGGCTGCTGCCCCGGCTGGTGGGGCTGGCACGGGCCAGGCGAATGCTGTTGTTGGGCGAGAAAGTCAGCGCGCGGGATGCGGCCGATTGGGGATTGATCCACCGGGCCGTAAGCCCGCCCGAGCTCGACGACGCGGCCGAGGAATTACTCGAGCGGCTGGCCTCCGGGCCGACGGTGGCGATCGGGCTGACCAAGCAGGCACTGGGCTTCGGCCAGGACACGACGTTGAGCCAATCCATGGCCCAGGAGCTGTACAACCTGGAGTTGTCCTGCCGGACAGCAGATTTCAAAGAAGGTCTGGACGCCTTCCGGCAACGACGCGGCCCGAAATTCCAGGGCCGGTGAGGGAGCAGGATGCCTACTGACTCGTTCGACACCATCAACTACGACGTCGACGGGCATACCGCCACCATCACCCTGAACCGCCCGGACGCCCTCAACGCGCTCAGCCCGCACATGATCACCGAATTGCGAGCCGCCTACGACGAGGCCGAAAACGACGACCAAGTCTGGCTGACCATCGTGACCGGCACCGGTCGCGCGTTCTGCACCGGTGCCGACGTCACGGCCATTCCCGAAGACGGCAAGGTCGTCTACGAGCGCCCGTACCTGTCGACCTATGACCAATGGGAGGCGCCGCAGGAGGGCACCCCTCCGTTCCGCACGGCCGCCAAGCCCGTGCTCGCCGCGGTCAACGGGTTGTGCTGCGGCGCCGGCATGGACTGGGTCACCACATCCGACATCGTGATCGCCTCGGAACAAGCGACTTTCTTCGATCCACACGTCAGCATCGGCCTGGTAGCCGGCCGCGAGATGGTGCGGGTCTCGCGCGTGCTGCCCCGCTCCATTGCCCTGCGGATGGCCTTGATGGGCAAGCACGAGCGGATGAGCGCGGGGCGCGCCTACGAATTGGGATTGATCAGCGAAATCGTCGAGCACGAAACGCTTCTCGAGCGGGCCCACGAGATCGCCGGCATCGTCAACTCCAATGCGCCGCTGGCGGTACGGGGCACTCGTCTCGCCATCCTCAAGGGGCTCAACGTGCCGCTGCACGAAGCCGAGATCATGGCCGAAACGTTCCGCGAGCGCGTGTTGCGCACCGAGGATGCGGCCGAAGGGCCCAAGGCCTTCGTGGAGAAGCGCAAGCCCGATTGGCAGTGCCGATGACGTTCGAAACCATCAGGCTCGAGGTCGACGAGAGTGACCGGGTCGCGACCATCACGCTGAACCGGCCCGGACAGCTGAACGCGTTCAACCGCACCATGTGTGAGGAGGTGGCCCGCGCCTGGCGCATGGTCAAGCTCGATGATGCGGTCAACGCGGTGGTACTGCGGGCGGCGGGCGACCGGGCGTTCAGCGCCGGCCTGGACATCAAGACGCCCTACGGTCAGCCCGAAAACATCTGGAACCACGAGGATCCCGGCGAGGCACTCAGCCCCAAATGGCAGAAGATGTGGAAGCCGGTCGTGTGCGCCGTTCGGGGCATGTGCACCGCGGGTGCGTTCTACTTCGTCAACGAATCCGATGTCGTCATCTGCTCGGAGGACGCGACGTTTTTCGACTCGCACGTATCCGCCGGCCTGGTCTGCGCGTTGGAGCCGATCGGCCTGATGAGGCGCATCGGCCTCGGCGAGACGCTGCGCATCGCGCTGATGGGCAACGACGAGCGGGTCAGCGCCGACACCGCGCTACGGATCGGCTTGGTGTCGGAGGTCGTCCCCGCCGAGCAGCTCTGGGACCGCGCGCACGACATCGCCGCCACCATCGCCGCGAAGCCCCCGACCGCGACCCAGGGCACGGTGAAGGCGATTTGGGAATCGCTCGACAAACCCTATCGGGCGGCCATGGAACAAGGACTGATCTACACCCGCCTGGGCAACCCGCTCGGAACGGCCGAACTTGCCGCCCGACCGAGTTCCGGCGACGAAGGCGCCGCGCGCAATCCGAAGACCCGCTGATGCCCCCGCACCCCCTCAGCCAACGCATTGCCGACGTCCTCGACCTGCAGCCCGAGGCCGACGCCATCGAGTATGAGGGGCAATGGATCTCCTGGGCTCGCCTCGGCGGATCGGCACGGCGCATCGCCGCCCTGACGGCCGGCGCCGAAGCCGGGATGCTGCTGCGCAACCGGCCGGGTCAGGTGGCCGCCTTCCTCGGGGTGTTGCTGGGGGGCGGCACCGTGGTCGTCATCAACCCCGGCCGCGGTGAGGTGCGCACGCGGTCGGACATCGCCGCACTGCAGACCCCGCTGATCATCGGGGAGCACGACGAACTGACGGCGCTGGTGCCCCCGACGACCGCGACGACGGCCGTGCCGATCTCCGGTCGGCTAGACGATCCCCCAGCTGACTGCGTGACCACTTCACCCGCGGCGCAGACCGGTCCGCGGCCGGGCGTCGCGGTGCGCATGCTCACCAGCGGCACCACGGGACCGCCCAAACGAATCGACCTCGACTACGACACGCTGGCGCGCAGCGTGATGGGCGCCGAAGCCGATCGCGCCCCGGCGCCTACGGAGCTGCGGCGTGGAGTCGCGATCGTCAACTCGCCGCTGGTGCACATCGGCGGGGTGTTCCGCGTGTTGCAATGCATCGCCGAGGCGAGGCCGTTCGCGCTGCTCGAGCGATTCGAGCTGAATGCGTGGGCCGACGCGGTGCGCAGGCACCGGCCGCGCACGGTATCGCTGGTGCCCGCCGCTCTGCGCACGGTGTTGCACTCCGACGTGCCGCGAGCCGACCTGGCTAGCATCCGCGCGGTCACCTGCGGCACCGCCCCGCTGTCGGCCGACGACGCCGACACCTTCACCGAGAAGTACGGCATTCCGGTGCTGACCTCCTATGCGGCAACGGAGTTCGGTGGCGGCGTGGCGGGCTGGACCCTGCCCGACTACCGGCGATACTGGGCGGCCAAACGGGGCAGCGTCGGTCGCGCCAACCCCGGCGCCCAATTGCGGGTGGTGACTGACGACGGCGCGCCGCTCGGACCTGACCAGGTTGGTCTGCTCGAAGTGAAGCCGAGCCAGCTGGGGCCCTCGGCCCGGTGGATGCGGACCACGGATATGGCGCGTATCGACGCGGACGGGTTCGTCTGGATCGTCGGGCGGGCCGACCAGGCGATCATCCGCGGCGGGTTCAAGGTGATGCCCGACGACGTCCGCACCGCCCTGGAAAGCCACCGGGCGGTGGCCGGTGCCGCGGTGGTCGGGCGCTCCGATAGGCGCCTCGGCGCGACGCCCGTCGCCATGGTGGAATTGCGCGAGCCCGGCTCCACCGGACCCGACGCGATCGTGGAATATCTGCGAACACGGCTGGCGCGCTATGAGATTCCCACCGAGATCGCGATCGTCGACGCGATCCCCCGGACACCGTCGGGCAAAGCCGATCTGGGCGCGATCCAGCGCTTCTTCAGCGCACCCCACGGCGATCATGCGCGGTGACATCGCGACCGTCGCCGGGGTCCTCACGCGCCAGGCCCGCTCGCGGGCCGACCACGCCCTGCTCGTCTGCGACGACGACCGGATCAGTTATGGGGAAGCCGAGGCCCGCTCGGCCAAGCTGGCCCGCGGGCTGATCGCAGCCGGCGCGGGCAAGGGTACCCATGTGGGCCTGCTCTACCCCAACGGCCCGGAGTTCGTGGTCGCGATGCTGGCCGCGGCGCGGATCGGCGCCGTGGTGGTCCCCTTCTCCACGTTCGTCACCACCCGCGAACTGCGCCAGCAGCTGCTCGACAGCGATGTCGAAATACTCTTGAGCGCGGCGACTTTCCGCGTCCATGACTACGTGCAACGGCTCGAGCAGGTGCTGTCGGATCGCGACTTCGACTCCGACCGCCATTTGTTCTCGCCGGCCGCGCCACAACTGCGGCAGGTCGGCATCGCCTACCGCCCGGGCGCGGCGCGGCGCCGCCGGGACATCGTTCGGTTCTACCGGCTCGCCGATACCGTGGACCCCGAGCTGCTGGCGGCGACCCAGGACGACGTCAACGGCTGCGACCCTTTGGCCATCGTCTACACGTCGGGCTCCACCAGCTCCCCCAAGGGCGTCGTGCACACGCATGGCGGCCTGCTCGGACATCAGCAAAACCTCAACAAGATTCGCGGTTTGACGGCGGACGACAGGCTGTTCTGCAATTCGCCCTTCTTCTGGATCGGCGGCTTCGCGTTCGGGCTGCTGGCCACGTTGGTCGCCGGGTCGACGCTGGTGTGCTCCAACGCCGCCGACCCCGGAAGGACACTTGACCTGCTGGAGGCCGAACGACCGACCGTGACCAACGGTTTCAGCGCCGGGATCGCTCACCTGACCGAACATCCGAGCTTTCCGGGCCGGGACTTGTCATCGATGCGTCGGGGCAACCTCTATCCGATCATGGCGCCCGACGTTCGACCGGCCGACCCCGAACTGCGGCACAACATGCTGGGCATGACCGAAGCCGGCAGCGTCGTGCTGATCGGCGACGACGAAACCGATCAACCGGAGAACCGGCGCGGGTCGTTCGGCAAGCCGGCACCCGGTATCGACACCAGGATCATCGGCGCCGAAACGGGAGAACCGGTGACCGCAGGCGACGCCGGCGAACTGTGCATCCGCGGACCGTATGTGATGCAACGCTATTACGGACGCAGTCGCGAGGAGTGCTTCGATGCCGACGGCTGGTTCCACAGCGGCGATCTGGTGCGGGTGGACGCGGACGGATTCTTCTACTACCTCGGCCGGCTCGGCACGATGATCAAGACGGCGGGAGCCAATGTCTCGGCGGTCGAGGTCGAACGGGCTATCGCCAGCGTCACCGGCGGGCTGGCAGCGCACGTCATAGGCGTTCCCGATGCCCGGCGGGGCCAGCTGGTCGCGGCGGTCGTGGTGGTGCCGGACGGTGCTGCCTTCGACCCGGCGGCGTTGCGCGACCGGCTCAAGGCGGAGCTGTCGGCATACAAGATCCCCCGGCGCTTTGTGGCCGTCTCACGCTCGGAGCTTCCGTTGCTCTCCAGTGGCAAGGTCGACACCCGAGGACTGAGGGAGCTCTTCGGTGCCTGACACCCTCGACCGACTGGTACGGCTGCGCTCCGACCACGACGGCGACAAGCCGATGGTGATCGACCCCACGTCGCGGGTCAGTTATCGCGAACTCGACTCCACTACACGAGAATTGGCCGCGGTGTTCGTCGAAGCCGGTGTGGGCAAAGGCACGCGGGTGGGATTGATCATGCCCAACAGCACCCGCTGGGTGCAGATCGCTGTCGCCTTGACCCGCGTCGGGGCCGTGCTGGTTCCGCTGAGCACCCTGCTGACGGCGCGGGAGCTGGCCGCCCAACTGCGGGCCGCCGCGGTGCAACTGCTGGTCGGCGTCGAGGAATTCCGCGGGCACCGATATCTGGACGACCTCGCGCCGCGGACCCAACTTCCCGCCCTGCGTCAGGTCTGGACGGCCGACCGGCTCGCCGACGCGACCGCCGGCCTTCGAGCCCGCCGACTGGTCGACGCCCTGACGGAAAGGGTCAACGCCGCCGACCCGTTGGTCATCATGTTCACCTCCGGCAGCAGTGGGCCGCCCAAGGGAGTCATGCACTCTCACGGCAGCGCGCTCGGCGCGACCCGGTCGAGCCTGGGCGCGCGATGCATCACCCCCGACACCCGTCTGTATCTCCCGATGCCATTCTTCTGGGTGGGTGGCTTCGGCAGCGGAATCCTGTCCGCGCTGCTAGCCGGCGCCACCCTGGTGACCGAGGAGATTCCCCGGCCCGAGACGACACTGCGACTGCTGGAAGCCGAGCGGGTGACGTTGTTCCGCGGCTGGCCCGACCAAGCCGAGACGCTCGCCCGCCACGCCGCCACCGCCGGCGCCGACCTATCGGCCCTGCGACCCGGAAGCCTGCAGGCCGTGCTCCCGCCCGAACAGCGGGCCCAACCCGGCGCCCGCGCCACGCTGTTCGGCATGACCGAGGCGTTCGGTCCGTACTGCGGCTATCCCGCCGACACCGATATGCCGGCGACTGCGTGGGGCAGCTGCGGAAAACCATTCCCCGGCATGGAAGTTCGCATCGTCGACCCCGACAGCGGCGATCCCGTCCCGGGCGGAACGGTCGGCATGATCCAGATTCGGGGACCGCACACACTGCGCGGCATCTGCGGCCGCGGCCGAGAGGACGTGTTCACCGTCGACGGCTTCTACCCCACCGGCGACCTGGGCCGCCTCGACGAGGAGGGGTTCCTGTTCTACCACGGACGCTGCGACGACATGTTCAAGGTGAGCGGCGCCACCGTCTATCCCGGTGAGGTCGAACAGGCGCTGCGCACCATCGACGGCGTCCGTGGCGCCTTCGTCACCAACGTGCCCACAACGGCGGGCCAACGGGTCGGTGCGGCCGTGGTGTCCGACGGACCGTTGACGGCCGACCAGCTGAGTCGGCACGCGCGAAACCTGCTGAGCGCCTTCAAGGTACCGACGGTGTGGCTACCGCTGACATGCGACGACGACGTCCCGCGAGGCGGCACCGGCAAGGTCGACCTACCTCGACTGCGGGAGATGCTGAGCGACGCGAATCGGGATCAGGAGACCCGGGTCCAGGGTTGACAGTTCTGCGACTCGAACGCCTTGACCGAGGTGTTGATGTTCGCGTACATCGGACCGATCGAGGTATTCGTCTGTAGCACATGGTCCTTGTTCGCATCGGGCGTGCTGTAGGTGAACCACGAGCACATCGACTCCTGTGTCGGCACGTTGTTGATCCAGACACCGAAGACCGATCCCGACCCACCCGTGTGGTAGAGGCCCGGCGCGATGTCGACACCCACGACGAAGACACCGTTGCCGGGAATCGGGTCGAGCATGTCGGCGACGGCCGGCGGCGCCAGGGCGATAGCTGTCACAGTCGCCACGAATACGGCCGATGCGCGAATCGTTCGGGGCACTTGTCCTCGCTCTGTGTCGTTTGGCCCCCTTGAGATGGCAGCCTATGCCGAGGCAGGCGCGCAGGACAACGGTTAGCCCGACGGCGGACGGCTCCCCTCGTCGACGACGCCGCGCGCGGTCAGGTGGTCGATCAACGGAACGGCGCCGGCGGCCAGGTGTTGCGCCATCGCCGCGCGTGCGAGGTTCTCGTCGCGCTTTTTCAGCGCGGACAAGATGCGGCGGTGGTCCCTCATCGACTGTTCGGGCCAGCCTTGGATGGCGGGAAACACCGATTCCGGTGCGTAGCGGGTGATCTGGGACATCAGCTGGGCGAGTTTGGGCGAGTCCGCGGCGACGTTGATGGCCCGGTGGAATTGGTGGTTGAGGCGCACCGTGCGCTCGTCGTCGTCGCCGGCGTAGGCGTCTTCGAGCTCCGCCTGGATTTGTTTGAGTTCGCGCAGTTGGTCGTCGCTGATGTTGGTCGCGGCCCGCGCCGCGAGTTCGCCGCCGACGTGTGCCTGCACGTTCGCGACGTCGGTGACGTCGCGACCTGTCACCGGCAACACCATGAAACCCCGTCGCGGCTGTTGGCCGATCAAGCCCTCCGCGCGCAGGGCAAACAGCGCTTCCCGCACCGGTGTGACGCTGATTCCCAACTCGGCGGCCAATTGGTCCAAACGGACGTAGGACCCCGCGACGTAGGTGCCATCGAAGATCCG
This sequence comes from Mycobacterium sp. E2497, assembly GCF_001668695.1. Lineage (NCBI taxonomy): Bacteria > Bacillati > Actinomycetota > Actinomycetes > Mycobacteriales > Mycobacteriaceae > Mycobacterium > Mycobacterium sp. E2497. The sequence continues at coordinate 33,362 of NZ_LZKD01000071.1, read as the reverse complement.
CTGGCGGATCAAGCGCGCGACGTCGTCGGAAAGCTGCGGTCGCGCCGCGAAATCCGGAACCGTCATCGCTACACCTGATACTCGGCGAGCAGCCGCTTGCTGATGATGGACTTCTGGATCTCGCTGGTTCCCTCGCCGATGAGCAGGAACGGCGCGTCACGCATCAGCCGCTCGATCTCGTATTCCTTGGAATAGCCGTAGCCGCCGTGGATCCGGAAGCTCTGCTGAGTGACTTCGGTGCAGTATTCGCTGGCCAGGTACTTCGCCATCCCGGCGGCCACGTCGTTGCGCTCGCCTGAGTCCTTCAGCCGCGCCGCGTTGACCATCATCAGGTGTGCCGCTTCGATTTTGGTGGCCATCTCGGCCAGCTGGAATGCGATGGCCTGATGCTCGGCGATGGGCTTGCCGAAGGTGTGGCGCTGCTGGGCGTAGCGGACGGCGAGCTCGAAGGCGCGGATGCCGACACCGCACGCCCGGGCCGACACGTTGACCCTGCCGACTTCGATCCCGTCCATCATCTGGAAGAAGCCCTGCCCGGGGGTACCGCCCAGAACGTCATCGGCGCTGGCCCGGTAGCCGTCGAAGATGAGCTCGGTGGTGTCGATCCCCTTGTAACCCAGCTTGTCGATCTTGCCCGGTATGACCAGGCCGGGCACGACTTCGCCGAAGCCCGTCGGCTTCTCGACCAGGAACGCCGTCAGGTTTCGGTGCGGCTTGTCCGCGCCTTCGTCGGTGCGGACCAGCACCGCGATCAGCGTCGAGCTCCCCCCGTTGGTCAGCCACATCTTTTGCCCGTCGATGGTGTAGTCGCCGTCGGGCTGGCGCCGGGCCCGCGTCCGGATCGCGGCGACATCGGAGCCCAGCTCGGGCTCCGACATCGAGAAGGAGCCTCGCGTCTCGCCGGTCGCCATCCGCGGCAGGAACCGCTGCTGCTGCGCATCGGTGCCGTGCTGGCGCAGCATGTAGGCCACGATGAAATGGGTGTTGAGCACCCCGGACACACTCATCCAGCCGCGCGCCAGCTCCTCGACGCACAGCGCGTATGTCAGCAGCGACTCCCCCAGGCCGCCATACTCCTGGGGAATCATCAGCCCGAACAGGCCCATGTCGCGCATCCGGTCGACGATGTCCTGTGGGTAGGTGTCGCCGCGCTCCAGCTCGGCGGCGTTGGGGATGACTTCCTTTTCGACGAATTGCCTTACGGTGTCGATGATTTCGGTCTGGAATTCGGTCAGGCCGAGGGTCTGGGCGAGTTTGGTCATGCGTCGTCTTTCCTTTTCGGCTTGCTCAGCAAGCGATTGTCTTCGCGTCCGTCAGGCGGTCGATGTCGCCGGGCGTCAAGCCCAGGCGCCGCTGCAGGACCTCGGCGGTGTCTTGACCCAGGGCGGGCGCCGGTGCGCCGGCGGGGTGGGCGCCGTCGAACGCTACCGGCAGGCCGGGGGCGAAGTACTCCCCCAGGCCCTCCTGACGCAATCGGGTGAAAAGCGGATTCCCGGTCACCTTCGGGCCCGCCGCAACCTCGGCGAAGGTGCGATACCGCTCGAACAACACCGTGGTTCCCGACAGGGCGGCGATGATCTCCTCGGCGGTGTGGTCGGCGAACCAGGTGGCGAACAGCCCGGACAGCACGTCGCGATAGCGGTAGCGGTCACCCTCGGATTCGAAGTCGACGCCCAACGCGTCGGCGAGCGCGTCCACCGCGGCGCCGGTGCCCGTCACGCCGACGAGGTCGCGAAAGTGCCTGCGGGTCAGGGTGACAACCATGAACCTGGCACCGTCACGGCTGGCGAAGTCCTGGCCGTACTGGCCGTAGATGGCGTTGCCCAGTCGCTGGCGTTGGGAGCCGGTGACCTGCGGCTCGGTCAACAGTCCCAGGTTTCCGGCGGTGGCCAGCGCGACATCCTCGAGCGCCAGGCTGATCCGCGTGCCCGCACCGGACTCGTCACGGCGGCGGAGTGCGGTGACGACGGCCAGCGCGGCGTACAAGCCGCAGCAGACATCCCAGGCCGGCAACACGTGGTTGATCGGGCCGGCATGATCGGCCGGGCCGGTGACGAGCGGGAAACCGATGCCGGCGTTGACCGTGTAGTCGACCCCGGTCGACCCGTCGCCACGCCCGAGCAGCTGCACGTGGATGACGTCGGGGCGCCCGTCTGCCAGGGCCTGGTAGCTGAGCCACGGCAAGCCGGCGGCGTTGGTCACCACCACACCGTCCCCCTCGACGATGAGCCGCCGGACCAGGTCTTGTCCTTCCGAGGAATGCAAATCGATGGTGGCCGAGCGCTTTCCCTTGTTCAGCCCCGTCCAGTAGATCGACGTACCGTCCTCCGCCAGCGGCCACCGCTGCACGTCGGAAGCGCCACCGATCGGGTCGATCCGAATCACCTCGGCACCAAGCTGACTCAACGTCATGCCGCACAGAGGGGCGGCGACGAAGCTGGACACCTCGACGACGGTGAGACCACTCAGGGGCCCGGTCACTTCGGGGCGACCCGCTCGAACACCGCGGCCAGACCCTGGCCGCCGCCGATGCACATGGTCTCCAACCCGTAGCGGGCCTCACGCCGGGTGAGCTCGCGGGCCAGGGTGGCCAGCATCCGCCCGCCCGTCGCGCCGACCGGGTGGCCCAGCGAGATGCCCGATCCGTGCACATTGGTCCGCTCGTGGTCGGCGGCGCCGAAATTCCATTCCCGCATCACGGCGAGCGCTTGGGCGGCGAAGGCTTCGTTGAGTTCGATGACGTCGATGTCGGACAGCCGCAGGCCCGCCTTGCCGAGCGCCGCCTCGGTCGCGGGCACGGGCCCGATGCCCATGACGTGGGGCGCCACCCCCGCCAGCCCCCATGACACCAGGCGCACCAACGGCGTCAGACCGTATTCGTCCGCCTTCTCGGGCGTGGTCACCACGCACATCGACGCCGCGTCATTCTGACCGCTGGCGTTGCCGGCGGTGACCGTCGCCTCGGGATCCTCGTTCAGCAGAACGGGTTTGAGTTTGCCCAGCGACTCCACCGAGGCATCGGCGCGCGGATGCTCGTCGGTGTCGATCAGCTCCTCGCCCTGGCGGGTGCGCACCGCCACCGGGATGATCTCCTCCGCCAGGATGCCGTCCTTCTGGGCGGCCACCGCCCGCTGGTGCGACCGCACGGCGAGCTCGTCCTGCTCCAGACGCGAGATGCCGTACTGGCGGCGCAAATTCTCGGCCGTCTCCAGCATGCCGCCGGGCACGGGGTGGTGGCGCCCGCCGGCGGTGGTGCGCCCCCGCGCGAGCGCGTCATACACGCGGACACCGGTTCTCCCACCGCCCCAACGCATGTCGGTGGAATAGAAGGCGACGTTGCTCATGCTCTCGCAGCCGCCGGCGACGACGAGATCGTGATCGCCGTTGCCCACCTGCAGGCAGGCCTGGATGACCGCCTGCAGACCCGACCCGCAGCGGCGGTCGACCTGCATTCCGGGAACCGTCACGGGCAGGCCGGCGTCCAGGGCCACCACCCGTCCGATCGCCGGCGCCTCGCTGTTGGGATAGCAGTGGCCGAGGACGACGTCGTGCACCGCCTCGGGCGCGATGCCGGTTCGTTCGAGCAGGCCGTTCAGGGCGGTGACGCCCAGGTCGACGGCGGTCAGCGATTTGAACATGCCACCGTAGCGGCCGATCGGGGTCCGTACCGGTTCACAAATGACCGTCTCGCGCATCATCCCTCGCTCAGATGTGCCGGCCGCCCGTGACTTCCATCACGGTGCCGGTCATGTATGAGGACAGATCGGAGGCCAGGAACAGAGCGACGCCGGCGACCTCGCTGGGTTCGCCGGCGCGGCCCATGGGGATCTCGGCCACCTTCTGGTCCCAGATGCGTTGTGGCATGGCCTCCGTCATGGCCGACCGGATCAACCCGGGGGCGATCGCGTTCACCCGGACTCCCAGGTAGGCAAGCTCTTTGGCCGCGGCTTTGGTCATGCCGACGATCCCGGCTTTGGCCGCCGAGTAATTGGTCTGGCCCACCATGCCGACCTTGCCCGAGACGGACGACATGTTCACGATGGCGCCGCGCTTGTTCTCCCGCATGACGGCCGCGGCCAGCCGGGTTCCGTTCCACGTGCCCTTCAGGTGCACGTCGATGACCTGATCGAACTGCTCTTCCGTCATCTTGCGCATGGTCGCGTCGCGGGTGATCCCGGCGTTGTTGACCATGATGTCAAGGCCGCCGAAACTCTCGACCGCGGTCGAGATGAGGGCTTCGACCTCTGCGGCCCGGGTGACATCACACTGTTTCGCCAACGCGACATCGCTGCCGCCCAGCTGCGCAGCGGCGGCTTCGGTCGCCCCAACGTTCAGGTCGCCGAGCACGACGCGGGCACCCTCGGCAACGAATCGCTGCGCAATGGCGAAACCCAGGCCTTGTGCACCGCCCGTGATGACCGCGGTTCGACCGTCCAGCAACGACACCTGATTCCCGCCTCCCTGTGCTTCCCGCCGGGGACGCCCCGACCGTCGAATATCATATTTCATATAGGATCTGCTCCGATGCCGGGTTCACACCCGGCCGCTGAGCTGGCCGGCCGACCGCGGCTGAGCGACTCGCTACCAACGAGATGTCGAACAGGGAGCGACCCGCCTATGACCACCGCAGAACCACCCGAGGTCTCCGACGACGACTTTCGGGAGATCCTCGCCCAGACCCGGCACTTCGTCCGCACCGCGGTCGTCCCGCGCGAACAGGAGATCCTGATCGAGGACCGGGTGCCCGACGATCTGCGCGACCAGGCCAAGAAGATGGGCCTGTTCGGGTACGCGATCCCCCAGCAGTGGGGTGGCCTCGGGCTGAACCTGATGCAAGACGTCGAGCTGGCCATGGAATTGGGCTACACCTCGCTGGCACTGCGATCGATGTTCGGCACCAACAACGGCATCGCCGGGCAGGTGCTGGTCGGCTTCGGCACCGACGAGCAGAAGGCCCGCTGGCTGGAGTCGATGGCGTCCGGCGACGTCGTCGCCTCCTTCGCCTTGACCGAACCCGGCGCCGGTTCCAACCCGGCCGGCCTGCGAACGAAAGCCGTTCGCGACGAGGATGATTGGGTGATCTCCGGGCAGAAGCGCTTCATCACCAATGCGCCCGTCGCCGATCTGTTCGTGGTGTTCGCGCGCACCCGGCCCGCGGATGACCAGGGACCCGGAATCGCGGTGTTCCTGGTCCCGGCAGTGTCGCCGGGCGTCGAAGTCGGCGCCAAGGACGCCAAGATGGGTCAGGAGGGCGCGTGGACCGCGGACGTCACCTTCAACGATGTCCGCGTCGAGGGCGGCGCTCTCATCGGCGGAAGCGAGGACATCGGCTATCGGGCGGCGATGACCTCACTGGCCCGCGGCCGGGTCCACATCGCCGCCCTCGCGGTGGGCGCCGCTCAGCGCGCGCTCGACGAATCGGTCTCCTACGCCGCCACCGCGACGCAGGGCGGCACGCCGATCGGGCACTTTCAGTTGGTGCAGGCGATGATCGCCGACCAGCAGACGGGGGTGCTGGCCGGCCGCGCGCTGGTCCGCGAAGCCGCCCGCCTCTGGGTCTCGGGCGAAGACCGCAGGGTCGCGCCGTCGGCGGCCAAACTGTTCTGCACCGAAATGGCCGGCAACGTCGCCGATCTCGCGGTGCAGATCCACGGCGGCAGCGGCTACATGCACGGCGTCCCGGTCGAGCGCATCTACCGCGACGTGCGACTGCTGCGGCTGTACGAGGGCACCAGCGAGATTCAGCGACTGATCATCGGGTCCAATCTCATCAAGGCGGCACAGCGTTGACGGGGTGGCCGAACCCAGTAAAGGAGCAGCTATGAGCGGAAAGCTTGCAGGCAGAGTCGCATTCATCACCGGAGCGGCGCGCGGGCAGGGCCGGGCGCACGCGGTTCGCCTCGCGCGCGAGGGGGCCGACATCATCGCCGTCGACATCGCCGGCAAGCTCCCGTCCTGCGTCCCCTACGATCCGGCGACTCCCGACGACCTGGCCGAGACCGTTCGCCTGGTTGAGGAAACGAACCGTCGGATCATCGCCTCGGTGGTGGACACGCGGGATTTCGACGCGCTTCGCCGGGCCGTCGAGGACGGCGTCGCCGCGTTCGGGCGGCTGGACATCATCGTCGCCAACGCCGGCGTCGCGGCTCCGCAGGCCTGGAACGACATCACGCCGGAGAACTTCCGCGATGTCATGGACATCAACGTCACCGGCACCTGGAACACCGTGATGGCCGGCGCGGACAAGATCATCGAGGGCGGGCGGGGCGGATCCATCATCCTGATCAGCTCCGCGGCCGGCATGAAGATGCAGCCGTTCATGATTCACTACACCGCCAGCAAGCACGCCGTCACCGGGATGGCGCGGGCTTTCGCGGCCGAGCTGGGCAAGCATTCGATCCGGGTCAACAGCGTGCACCCCGGCCCGGTGAACACTCCGATGGGGACAGGCGACATGGTCGCGGCCGTGGCCAACACGATGGAGACCAACCCGCAGCTGTCGCACGTGCTCACGCCGTTCCTGCCGGACTGGGTTGCCGAGCCCGAGGAGATCGCCGACACCGTGTGCTGGCTGGCCAGCGACGAATCCCGCAAGGTCACCGCGGCCAGGATCCCCGTCGACCAGGGGTCGACGCAGTACTGATCGGCAGCTCGGGAATAGATTCGCGGCATCGGCGCTTGCAGGCCACATGAAAGCCTTCACCGAGAGCGAACGTCAGGAGTTCTTGGCCGCCACGCACGTGGCGGTGCTGTCCGTCGACGCCGACGGCCGGCCGCCGGCCAGTGTTCCCATCTGGTACGACTACACCCCCGGTGGGGACATCCGGATCATGACCGGGGCGGCCAGCCGCAAGGCCCGACTGATCGATCGGGCCGGCAAGGTGACGCTGGTGGTCCAGCGCGAGGAGGTGCCGTACCAGTACGTGGTGGTCGAGGGCACCATTGTCGACACCGCCAAGCCCGCACCGGCCGACGTTCAGGAGGCCGTCGCCGTCCGCTACCTCGGCGAGGAGGGCGGGCGGGCGTTCATCCGCAGCATGGAGGGTGTGGAAGAGGTCATGTACACCATCCGCCCGGACCGCTGGACGAGCGCGGACTTCACCGGCGACCTCTGAGGCGTCAGCCGATCAGCTCCAGCGTCCCCAGCTCGCGGATCGCCTGACAGCCGCGGCCGAGCATGGCCAGCACCATGTCGTCGCCGCGCTCGGTCGCGGCGGCGAACGCGAACCCCAGCGCCGAAATCAGCGGTGCCTGCAGTACCCCGAGTCGATAATCACGCCAACACGTTTCGGCGTCGTAACCGGTGACACCGCCCACCGTCAGAGCGCGATGGTAGTCGGCGACCAGCTGTTCTTCGATGCTCGCGCGCAGTTGGGGGCTGAGACTGGTCGCGGTGAAGTAGGCGAGGTCCCTGGCCGGCAATCCGACGCCGAGCGTCTGCCAGTCGACCACGCTGACCCGGGTTAGGTCCGGATCGAACAGCAGGTTGTCCAAACGATAGTCGCCGTGCAGCAGCGCGAACCGGTCGTATTCGGAAAGCAGCCACGGCGTGATCAATCCCATTGCGGTGCTGAAGGTATCGCGATCTTGAGCGCTCATCCGATCGCCCAACTTGTCCAGCGTGATGTCAGCACTCATCTTCGCCACCTCGCCCATGCCGCCCGCGCCCGCTTCATCCGGCCTGCCGAACGCGATGCCCGCGAAATCCAGCCAGACCGGATCGCACCAGCTGGGCGCGTGCAGGCCGGCCAGGGCGGTGACCGCGAGGCGCGCTTCTCGCTCCCCGCACCCCGCGAGCTGATCGCCCTGGACCGCGGGGGCCTGATCGGCGAGCAGCAACGCGAATTCCATGGCATCCTCGGTGATCTCGGAGTAGAAGCAGCGCGGCGTCGGCACCTGCACCCGGTCCGCGACACACGAGTAGAACGCGCATTCGCTGCGATATCCGATGACCACCCGGTCGCGCACCGTGTCGTCCTGCGCCGGCAGCTTGATGACGAACGTGTGCGGCAGGTCGCCGGGATCCGTCGCGTATCGCGCGGAGACCCGGTAGGTTGCGCCGGTCTGCCCGGTGCCGATGGCGACCACGTCGACGTCGGCAACCTGCACGGATGTGCCACGCTGACTGAGCGCGGCCGACAACCACTCCGGTGTCACGTCGCCGGGATACCGCGGAATCGACACCACAGCACTCATGAAACAGCACGCCTCCTGTACCCGGACCGCCCCGTCCGACTGACAAACTGTAAGGCATACCGCAAGAGCCGCGGTCGGCAACGGTGAGCTAGTCGGCGAGAATCCGCCATTCGGCGGCCTCGCGCTGCCGGCGCCAGAACTCATCGAAACGCCCACCCGCCGCGAGTAATTCGGCCACCGTTCCATCCTCGATCACCCGGCCCTCGTCGAGGAACAGGACGCGGTCGGCGTGGCCGATACTGGCCAATCGGTGCGCGACGATCACCTGGGTGCGCGACCGCGGGTCGAGCGTCAGCGCATCGACCACCGCGGCCTCGTTTTCGGTGTCCAACGCGCTGGTCGCCTCGTCGACCAACAATATCGGCGCCGGCTTGAGCAGCGCCCGCGCGATGCTGACCCGTTGGCGTTCACCGCCGGACAGCGCCGAGCCAGCCTCGCCGACCACCGTGGCAGCGCCCTCGGGCAGTCGCGCAATGAGTTCGTCGACGCGGGCCAGCGCCACGGCCCGGGCGAACTGCTCCTCGCCGGCGCCCGGATCGCCGGCCAACACGTTGTCACGGATCGACCCGTGAAAAAGGTACGGATGCTGAAACACGACAGCGCTCGCCGCCCGCCGCGAGTCGGCGTCCAGCGACACCGCGTCGACGCCGTCGATCAAGACGCGGCCGCGACCGGGTTCGTGCAGGCCGGCGATCAGGCCCAGGATGGTGCTCTTGCCCGATCCCGACGGCCCGACGATCGCCGTCGTGCTGCCCGGCTCCAAGGTGAAGCTCACCCCGTCGAGCACCGGTGCGGTCGCGCCGTCATAGCTGAACGTGACGTCGTCGAACTCGATGCGGGGCGCCGCGGCGCTGGGCAACGTGGCGGTCCCGGCGTTCATCAGCGGCGACGTGAGGACGGCGCGAATGCGGCCGAGCGTCGCGCGGGTGCTCTCCAACGCCGGTGCCAGCTCGCTGATCGCGGTGAACGGCTCCAGGTAGCGCACGATCACCACGATGAGGGCGATCGCTTCAGGGACGGTGACGGTCCTGTCCACGGTCATCACCGCGGTCGCCCCGGCCAGCAGGATCAGCGACAGCTGGCTGGCGAGGCTGAACAGCAACTGGCCGGGAACCTGCATGGACAGCAACCGCATGGTCGCCCCGTGCTGCGCGGTCAGCGCGTCGCCGACCAGACTGCGCGCCGGCTCGACCCGTCGCGCCGCCCGCAACGCCTGCTGGGTGCGGGCGAATTCGATGATCCGTTCGGTGAGCACGCTGTTGGCCTCGTCGGCCGCGGTATCCGCGCGCCTGGCCAGCCGCGCCGACGCCCACAGCGCACCCAGCAGCAGCGGTACACCGCCCAGCGCGGCCAGCCCGAGCTGCCAGGAGATCGGGAGCAAAGCCAGCCCGATGGCCGCGGGCAGCAGGATGGCGGAGGTCAACGGCGTCAGCAGGTTGACGACGAGACCGACCAGTTCCGGCCCGGTGGCGGCGATCGCCTGCCGCGCGGTCGCGGTGCGCTCGGCGGTGAACCACTCCAACCGCACCCGGGGCAACCGGTCCGCCACGTCGTGCTGGCTGTGATCGAGCACGGCAAAACCGAGTTCGAAGCCGATGCGCGCTGTCGCGGTGTCGATGACCCAGCCGATCACGGTGGCGGCGGTGAGCCACCCCAACCACACCAGTGCGCGCTCCGGGGCGTCGCCGAACAGGGCGCCCACCAGTGGCACCAGCAATACGGTCGCCGTTGCGCGTACCGCCGCGGAGGCCAGTGCGAGCGCGGTGTAGGCGATCACCCGGGCGCGACGATCCGCCGGAACCAGGCCCAACCACGTGCGGATCATCGCGCCCCCTCCCGGGCCGTCGCGACCACCCGATCCCGCCGGCCGCCGTCCCACAGCCGTCGGTAGCGGCCGTCGGCGGCCAGCAGCTCGTCGTGCGTGCCTCGTTCGGCGATCCGCCCGTGGTCGAGCACGACGATCTGGTCGGCGCCGGTGATGGTGTGCAATCGATGGGCGATCACCAACACGGTGCGGTCCTGGGCTAGCCGGTTGAGGGCTTGCTGGACAAGGTATTCCGACTCCGGATCGGCGAACGCGGTGGCCTCGTCGAGGATCAGCACCGGGGTGTCCGCCAGGATCGCGCGGGCGATGGTGAGCCGCTGCCGTTCACCGCCCGACAGTCCGGTGCCCGCTCCGAGCACGGTGTCGTAGCCGTCCGGCAATCGCATGATCCGGTCGTGGATCTGCGCCTGGCGCGCGGCCTCCTCGATTTGCGCCGCGGTGGCGTCCGGGACGGCCAGGGCGATGTTGTCCGCGACGGTGCCGTGCACCAGCTGGGTTTCCTGCAGGACGAACCCCACCTTCGTGTAGAGCTCATCAGCGGTCATCGACCGGATGTCCTGTCCGCCAATGCGTATGGCGCCGCTCTCGACGTCATGGAAGCGGGCGAGCAGGGCGGCCAGCGTCGACTTGCCGGACCCGGACGGCCCGACGAGTGCGGTGACCGTGCCCGGGCGCAGCGTCAGCGAGACCCCCCGTATCACCGGGACACCCGGTCGATAGCCGAAGCTGACGTCGTCGAACACCACCGTCGCCGACGGATCTGCGGACCCGTCCGGTTGACGCAGCGCCAGCTCGGGCTCGTCGAGCGTGTTCTGCAGGCGCCGGGCGGCCAGCATGCCCGCGCTGATGCCACCCATCCCGTAGGCGATGCCGAGCAGCCGCGCGCCGAACGTGGTGCCCAGCAACAGGAATGGCAGAAGGTTCATCGGGTTCATCCGCCCCGTGATGGTGAGCAGCGTGCCCGTGAGGGCGATGATCCACAGGAAGGTCGAGGGGCGGGTGACCAGGTCCATGAGCGTCTTCTTGCCGGCCAGTGGGCGTTGCCACGAGACCAGGAATTCGACGTAGGAGTCCAGGAGGCGCCGGAAGCCGGATGCGGCCGCGCCACCGAAGACGCGGATCACCGGCTGGCCCTCCAGGTAGGCGCCGGCCTCCCCGCTCATCTTCTCGGCCCAGCGCTGTGATTGCGCGATGCGCGGGCCCGACTGGATCGTGAGCGACGAGGTCAACGCCAGGTACACGACGACGGGCAGGAACAGCACGAGCGCGACGCGCCAGTCGACGACGAACAGGTAGATCAGCACCGCCACGGGCGCGATGATCGCCGCGACGGCATCGGGGATGGCGTGCGTGACCAGATAGTGCAGCGACAGCGTGTCGTCCTGCAGCAGCTGCTTGATCGAGCCCGATCCGCGCGCGGTGAACCAACCCAGCGGCAGGCGAGAGAGCTTGCGCAGCAACCGCGAACGCAGGTGCGCGGCGAACCGCGCGTCGACGACGTGCAGCCACAGCGTGAGCGCAGCACCGAGCACGGTGCCCGTTCCCAGTAGCGCGACGGCCACGATCCCGACGTCCCAGAGGCGTGTCGCGGGCGCCCCCGCCAGCAGCAGCCGGGCCAGCTCGACCAGCAACACGAACGGCGCCAGCTGCACCACCGTGATGACGGCCTGCAACACACCGGAGAAGATCAACGCCCAGCGCAGCGGCCCCAGCAATCGGCCGGCGCCCTGGGCACGCCACCTGCCGCGCGCCGCCGGCGCGGGTGCCGGGTCGACGGGCTGCGGCGTCGAAACCTGCTCGCGCACAGGGTCATCCGCAGGTTCCGGCTCATCGCCACGGCGCGTTCCCATCGCGCGGCCCGCGCTCCAGTAGGCCTGGGCGTGTACCTCGGACTTGGGAAAGCCGAATTCGTCGCGCAGCCGCGTCCGGACGTGCTTGAGGACGGTCGCCTCGGGCGTGGCCCAGGCGTACCAGTTGGACCAGTCCCGGTTCTCGATCGCCGCCGCAAGCGATGTCTCGTCACGCCGGGGCACCCAGTGCACGCGCAGCCGCGGGTGCCGCGCGACCGGGATCAGGACGTCATTCTCGTCGTGCTGCTCGAGATACATCTCGATCGGCACGTCGTCGGGGACGACTCCGATGATCCCGTTCATGCCCGGGATCGACGCCGAATCGCCGATCAGCAGATAGCCGGACGGCTGCTCGTCGGGCACATCGAAACGCGACGAGCCCATCAGCGCCATGACGGCGATCGTGGCGCCGGGTTGGACGGTGCGCGCCCACTTGGACGCCGGGCCGGCGGGCTCGTGCAGCACGATGTCGACGGCGAAGCGGCCGCTGGGGACGTCCGCCTCGGAGATCGTGTAGGCGCGCTGGAACTCGGTGCTGGATCCGTCCGGGTCTGGGAACCAGAACCGCAACCACGCGGCGGGTTCGGCATCCACGTCTTCGAACAATGTCGGTGACATCATCCGCACCCGCACGAAATGTGGTGCGATCGGGACGGTTTCGAGCACCGTTGCGGTGTGGTCGCGAGCGCCGAAGCTCCGCAACATCACACCCTGGAACCCGCGTGCCATCAGCGGTCCTTCCCCGCGGCACGCAGGGCCGCGACGACTTCACCGAGAGAACGGCCCGGCGGACCCTCCGCTCGATAAGTTACCGCAAAACTAAGGGTTGCCTTACCAAAGGTCAAACCAGGGTCGGCGGCGGGCGGCTAGTAGCCTGGTGGTGTGAGCGGTGAATCGTCGGCGTCGCCGGTATTGCTCTACGACGGGGTCTGTGGCGTCTGCAACTCGGCGGTTCAGACGATCCTCCGGTTCGACCCGAACGGCACCCTGCGCTTCGCGGCGCTCGACAGCGACTTCGCCCGGGCCGTCTTCGATCGGCATCCGGCTATCGGGAACGTGGATTCGATGGTTTTCGTCGACGAGCCCGGCCAGCCCACTGAACGCGTCGCCGTCCGGTCCGCCGCCGCCATGCGGGTGGTCGATTACCTCGGCGGGCCGTGGAAGCTGCTCCGAGCGGCCCGCGTCATCCCCACTCCCCTGCGCGACTGGCTCTACGACAAGTTCGCCGGCGTCCGCTATCGCATCTTCGGCAAACACGACACGTGTCCGTTGCCGCCACCGGAGGTTCGCGCGCGCTTCCTGGACGCTTAGTCCACGGCGAGGTCGGCCTCGGACTCCTTACGCTTCAACTCGGCGAGCTTGCGGTCCTCGGCGGCAAATTCGCGATGGTGAGCCGCCGATTCGCGGTGCACGTCGACATGCGACACGCCTTGTTCGACCGTCTCGTCCTGCACCCGTGCGACTTCTTCGTGCCTGAGGGCCGATTCCTCGAAGCTGCGCGCGGCCGACAGCCCGGCTTGGGCCGCGCGTTCGCGGGCCGCCGCGGCCCTGTCTTCGGCGCGCTCTACGTCCTTCGCAGTGAGGGCTTCCTCGAGTGGTTGGTTTCCGGTGGCCATGGCGTCTCCTCGTGTCCGTGCAGTGCATGTACCCCGCACGGACGGTTTGACGCCTGACGATCGCGATATCGGAGTGCGGGCGGAGGGACTCGAACCCCCACGCTCTTTCGAGCACCGGCACCTAAAGCCGGGGTGTCTGCCAATTCCACCACGCCCGCAGCGTGCCGATCGTACCGCTGAGGGCACGGACGGACGCGGTTGTGGTATGCCTCGACGAATTCGTCGGACCCAAATCGTGAGCGGTACCGTCAAGGGGTGTCCACTACCCGTCGTCGCAGGCCCGCGCTGATCGCCTTGGTGATCGTCGCGGCCTGCGGCTGCCTCGCGCTGGGCTGGTGGCAGTGGACCCGGTTCCAGTCGGTATCGGGCACGTTCCAGAACCTCGGCTACGCACTGCAGTGGCCGCTGTTCGCCTGGTTCTGCATATATGCGTATCGCAAATACGTGCGCTACGAAGAGATGCCGCCGGAACCCCGCCGCGACACCGGGCTCACCGAGATACCCGCCGGCCTGCTGCCCGAGCGCCCCGGGCCGATGCAACCACCGTCCGACGATCCCGCGCTGTCGGAGTACAACGCCTACCTGGCCGAGCTTGCCAAACAGGACACCGAGAAACAGAACAGGACCACCGCATGACCACACCGGAGACGCCCGAGGCGTCGGCGTCGGCATTCCCCGTCGAGAAGATCCGCACCGCGTTGCTCGGCTACCGGGTCATGGCGTGGGCGACGGGTCTGTGGCTGATCGCGCTGTGCTACGAGATCGTCTCGCACCTCGTCTTGCACCACGAGATCCGCTGGATCGAGGTGGTCCACGGCTGGGTGTACTTCATCTATGTGCTGACCGCGTTCAATCTGGCGGTCAAGGTGCGCTGGCCGATTGCCAAGACGATCGGTGTGCTGCTCGCCGGGACCATCCCGCTGCTGGGGATCATCGTCGAGCACTTCCAGACCAGGGACGTCAAGGCGCGCTTCGGGCTGTAGGGCTCGTACGCTGCCGGCCCGACGCTGCGAACGCCCTATGCCAGCTCGCGCAGCGCCGGTACCAGCAGCGCGAGAGCGCGACCGCGATGGGAGACGGCGTCCTTCTCCTCGGGGCTGAGCTCCGCCGCGGTGCGGTCGGAGCCGTCCGGCACGAAGACCGGGTCATAGCCGAAACCGCCATCCCCCCGCGGTTCTCGTGCGATGCTGCCGGTCCACTCGCCGCGGACGACGACCTCGCCGGCCGGCCCGGCTAGGGCGCAGGCGGACACGAACGCGGCACCGCGCCGCCCGTCGGGCACCTCACGCAACTGCGCCAGCAGCAGCGCGGTGTTCGCCGCGTCGTCGCCGTGCCGACCCGACCAGCGCGCCGACAGCACCCCGGGCATGCCGTTCAACGCGGCCACCTCCAGACCGGAGTCGTCGGCCACCGAAGCCAGGCCCGTCGCGGCGAAGGCGTCCCGCGCCTTGGCCAACGCGTTGTCTTCGAAGGTCGCGCCGTCTTCGGGCGCTTCGTCGAAGGGGGGAACGTCGCGAAGAGACACCAGCCTCAGCGCCGTCAAGCCGGCCGCGTCGAGCACCCGGCGCAATTCGGCCAGCTTCTTGGTATTGCGGCTGGCGACCAGCAACTCGGTCACCGGTTGGTCCGATCCATGCCGTCGCCTCCCCAAGAGCCACCCACGCGTACGACAACAAATTAGCCGGAATCGGCGGCGCCGCCTTCAGCCCGGCCTAGGTCCGACCATGACCTCCGACGTCGAAAGGCTTGACAGCCCCGCCGAGCGCGGCGCACTGTGATACACGTCATATGACCACTGGTCATACCAGGCAGAGAGGGACAGCTCATGACCACGAGGGACAAGTACACCGACGTGCCCTCCCCGTACTCGTGGGAGGTGCCCAGCACCGGCAACGCGCGCTTCACCTGGGAGTACGACGAAGGGCGCGCCCGACTTCTTTCCCTCTACCAAAAGGGAAAGGACAAGCAGTGGGATGCCCAGTCGCGCATCGACTGGGCGCAAGACGTCGACCCGATGAACCCGGTTGGGCTGCCCGACGAATTTCATCCGCTGTTCGGCAGCCCGGTGTGGGACGCCGCAGACGACGCACGTCGCGCCGAGATGCGCCAGCACTTCCAGGCCTGGCAGTTCTCGCAGTTCCTGCACGGCGAGCAGGGCGCGATGGTGTGCGCGGCCAAGATCGTCGAGGTCGTCCCGGACTTGGACGCGAAGTTCTACGCGGCCACCCAGACCATGGATGAGGCCCGACACGTCGAGGCGTTCTCGCGGTTCCTGCAGGAGAAGGTCGGGGTGGTCTACCCGATCAACAAGCACCTGACCGCACTGCTGGACGACACCTTGCACGACTCCCGCTGGGACATGCCCTACCTCGGCATGCAGGTGCTCATCGAGGGGCTTGCCCTCGCCGCCTTCGGGGTGCTGCGTGACATGGCGGCGCCCGACTCGCTGGCCAAGGGGGTGCTCGCCTACGTCATGCAGGACGAGGCCCGGCACGTCGCGTTCGGCCGCATCTCACTGAAGGACTACTACTCCGCGCTGACCGAGGCCGAGCGGGACGAGCGCGAAGAGTTCGTCGTGGACGCCTGCTACCTGATGCGCGACCGGTTCCGCGGCGAGGAGGTCTTCGAGACCCTCGGCCTGGACGTCCAAGCGTGCGCCGAGTGGGTCGACACGTCCCCGCTGATGATCCAGTTCCGGTCACACCTGTTCAGCCGCATCGTGCCGATCGTCAAGGACATCGGGCTGTGGGGCGAGAAGGTGCAGAAGGCCTTCCGGGACATGGGTGTCCACGACATGGCGGGCGTCGACATCGAGGCGCTGATGAAGGCCGACGAAGACCAGGCCGAGGCTCTGGACAAGGCACACGCCGAGATGGCCGACCGGGCCCTCGAGGTGGACCAGGTGATCGCGGCGGGCGCGAGCTGAGCCACCGGACGCTTCGGCGCTCCGTCGCCAACGCGGGGTGTCAGCTGCCGAAAGACTTGGGCGCCAGGCCACTCTCGGGCAACTCACCCGGATAAGGCAGTGCCAGCGCCTCGCGCTGGGCGGCGAACAACTTGTCGCAGGCGGCGAGCGCCACGTCGAGCAGTTTGTCCAGCGTCGAGCGCGGGAAGGTCGCGCCCTCGCCGGTCCCCTGCACCTCCACGAGTGTCCCGGTGTCGGTGGCGACGACGTTCATGTCGACCTCGGCCCGCGCGTCCTCCTCGTACGGCAGGTCCACCCGGATCCTGCCGTCGACCACCCCGACGCTGACGGCCGCGATGGCGCAGGACAACGGCCGGGGATCGGACAACTTGCCCGCTGCGGCCAGGTACGTCACGGCGTCGGCCAGCGCCACGAAGGCACCCGTGATGGCGGCGGTCCGGGTGCCGCCGTCGGCCTGCAGCACGTCGCAGTCGACGGCGATGGTGTTCTCCCCCAACGCCGCCAGGTCGATGCAGGCCCGCAGCGACCGGCCGATCAGCCTGCTGATCTCCTGGGTGCGGCCGGACAAGCGTCCCTTCACGGATTCGCGGTCGGAGCGCGTGTGGGTGGCCGACGGCAGCATCGCGTACTCGGCGGTCAGCCAGCCAAGACCCGATCCTTTGCGCCAGCGCGGCACCCCGTCGGTGACGCTGGCGGTGCACATGACCTTGGTGTGCCCGAACTCGATGAGCACCGACCCCGCTGGGTGCTCGGTGAATCCCCGGGTGATGACCACGGGGCGAAGCTCGTCGTCAAGGCGACCGTCTTCTCGTCTCGTCACGACGCCAACCCTAACGCGGGGTGCTCAGACCCTTTCGGAGCGGCGGATGTCGAACGTCTCGCCGCACACCACCGCATGCACGGGGCCGTCGAACTCGGCCTTGGCCTCGCTGATCACGTCCTCCCGCGAGGTCCACGGCGGGATGTGCGTCAGCAACAGTTCGCGAACGCCGGCCTGCGCCGCCGCCCGGCCGGCCTCGGTGCCCGACAGATGGAGCGCGGGCGGACGGTCCGGCGAATGCGTCCAGGAGGCTTCGCACAGGAAGACGTCGGCGTCCCGGGCCAGCTCGACCAGTTGCTCACACATGCCGGTGTCACCGCTGTAGACCAGCGAGGCGCCGGTGGAGTCGGTGATCCGCATGCCGTAGGACTCCGTCGGGTGGGCCACTACCCGCGGCGTCACCGTGAGCGAGCCGAGCGTGACCGGTTCGCCGTCGACCCAGTGCCGAACGTCGAAAATGTCTGAGCAGTCATCGATTTCGCCGCCGTACGGCGACGACGCCGCACCCAACCTCGACCAGGTGTCGCCGGGGCCGTACAACAGCGCCTTACCGTCCGGCCGCGACGGGTGGTAGCGCCGCCACACGAACAGGCCGGGCAGATCGAGGCAGTGGTCGGCGTGCAGATGGGACAAGAGCACGTGCACTGAGGCGGGATCGGCGTAGCGCTGGAGCGCGCCCAGCACGCCGCCGCCGAAGTCGATGACCATCGGCGGTGTATCCGGTGCCCGAAGCAGATAACCCGACGCGGGCGAATCCGGCCCCACCACGCTGCCCGAGCAGCCGAGCACGGTTATTCGCACGGACACTACTGTGCCATGCCCGGTAGGACCGTGACGAAAACATCGCCGCATTCGTGTGATGAGAATCTCGCCGCCATCAGCACTACTCAATTCTCACGTGGTGAACGGGTTGCACGCCGGTGACCGCGGGGCCCAGGAACCGCGCCGCCAACGCGGTGAACGCCTCGGGGTCGCCGGTCGCCTCGAAGACCCGTGTCGCGGGCGGGGCGTCATGAGGGCGCAGGAGCTCACGTTCGGTGAGCACCCGAAGCACCTCCTTGGCGGTTTCCTCGGCGCTCGACACCAGCGTCACGTGCTCGCCCATCGCGAGCTGGATCAACCCGGACAGCAGCGGATAGTGCGTGCACCCGAGCACCAGCGTGTCGACCTGCGCGCGCTGCAGCGGTTCGAGGTAGCCCTCGGCCAGCCCGAGCACCTGGCGCCCGCTGGTCACGCCCCGCTCCACGAAATCGACGAAGCGCGGACACGCCACGGCGGTGATCTCGGTATCGCGGGCGGCGGCAAACGCGTCCTGGTACGCGTGCGAGTTGATGGTGGCCTGCGTGCCGATGACGCCGATGCGGCCGTTGCGGGTCGTGGCGACCGCGCGACGCACCGCCGGCAGGATCACCTCGACGACCGGTACGTCGTAGCGTTCGCGCGCGTCCCGCAGGCATGCCGCCGACGCCGTGTTGCACGCGATCACCAACGCCTTGACCCCGCGCTCGACGAGGTCGTCCCCGATGGCAAGCGCATGCGCGCGAACCTCGGGGATGGTGAGCGGACCGTATGGCCCGTGGCCGGTGTCGCCGACGTAGACGATGTCCTCGTCGGGCAATTGGTCGATGATTGCCCGCGCGACGGTCAGCCCGCCGACGCCGGAATCGAAGATCCCGACGGGCGCCATCGGCGAGCTCATGTCTTGGGACGCGGCAACGCGGTGCCGGCTTTTCTCTTCGCGCGGGCCTTACGTTCCGGTGCGGACAACCAGTAGGCGGCGACGACGCCGGCGAGAGCACCGCACAGGTGCCCCTGCCACGACACCCCACCGCATCTGCCGAGCACCGGCATGGCGCCCAGCAGCACGCCGCCGTAGGCGAACAACACCACCAGCCCGATCGCGATGTCGGCGAACCTGCGCACGAAGATCCCGAACACGAGCAGGAAGGCCAGCCAGCCGAAGATCAGGCCGGAGGCCCCGATGTGGTCGGTCGGACCGCAGGCGCTGCCCACGTTGCCGATGAGCCAGGTGCCGAAGCCGCCCAGGATCCACACGATCGCAGTGGCCCAGATGAACCGGCTGAGACCGGCGAGCGCCATCAGGAAACCCAGCACCAACAGCGGGATCGTGTTGGCCATCAGATGCTGCCAGTTGGCGTGCAGGACCGGCGCGAAGATGATTCCCCACAGGCCGTCGGCTTCGAGCGGCCGGATGCCGTTCTCGTCCAGGGAATGCCCGGTCAGCTGGTCGATGAGCTCGATCAGGTAGAGCAGGGCGACGAAGGTGAGGATCGTCGTCCCGCCCACCACCCACGCGGGCCGCTTCGGCTGCTTGGCCGGTGCGCCGGGGCGTCCCTTGGGGGTGGTCTTACCCATAGCTGCAGGTTACCGGCGCGGGCGGTGGCGAACCCCTCATGGGGCGAACGCCCCGGGCAAGATGTCGCGGTAGGTCGGTATGCCGGCGACCGGATCGGCGGCGAAGACGCCGGCCAGCACCGCACGCGCGACGCAGTCGGCCGCGGCGGCACCCACCTCCGCGGCCAGCCGCATCTCCGGCGAAAAGGAGGCGGGCGCGTCGGGCGGGGCCGGCACTTCTACCGCCCCCGTCGCCAGGGCGAACACGGTGTCGCCGTCGTACGGGGTGTGCGCGGGCCGAATGGTGCGCGCCAGCCCGTCCTGGGCGGCGACGGCGACGCGCCGGCACGCGGCCGGGCTCAGCGCCGCGTCGGTCGCAACCACCCCGATGACGGTGTTGAGCGGGTTCTCGAGCGGCCCGGACGCGGTCGGCAGGCGGGCGAAGGCGTCGACCTGCTCGCCCGGCGGCGGCCGCAGGGCGAACTCCTCGATCAAGTCCGCCATCCACGGCAGACCGGTGGCCCGGTCGGCGACATCACCGGCGGAGTTCACCACGACCACCGCGCCGACGGTCACCCCGCACGGCAGCGCCGTCGAGGCCGTCCCGACGCCGCCCTTGAGCACCCCGGCACGTGCCCCGACGCCGGCGCCGACGCTCCCCACCGCCGGCGCATCCGCACGGCCCACGGCGGCTTCGCAGGCCAGGTAGCCGAACTCCGCCGTCGGGCGTCGGTCCCAGCCACCGACGGGCAGGTCGAAGATCACCGCGCCGGGCACGATGGGCACCACCCCGCCGTCCATCGCCACGCCGCGTTCCCGCTCCTCGAGCCAGCGCATGACGCCGTCGGCGGCGGCCAGACCGTAGGCGCTGCCACCGGCGAGCAACACCGCGTCGACGTACCGGACGGTGTTGGCCGGGTCCAGCAGGTCGGTCTCCCGGGTACCGGGCGCGCCGCCGCGGCAGTCGACCGCGCCCACGGTGCCGGGCGGGGTCAGCACGACGGTGACGCCGCGGGCCCATCCTTGGCCGAGGGTCGCGTCGGGGTCGAGCCGGTGATGGTGGCCGACGCGGATGCCCGCGACGTCGGTGATGGCGTTCATCCGGCAGCCAACTGGGTCATCTGTTCCCCATCAGCACCAGGACGAGGTACTCCTGCAACACGGTCAACCACTGGTAAACGTCGAAGTGCACGGCCAGCGGGTGATCGGCGGGCAGGCGCTCGGGTCCCTCCGGGCCGACCTCGAGCATCACTCCCAGCGTCAGCCGGATGTCGTTGACCGCCGCGACCCAGGCGTTCGCATCCTCCTCGGTGAGGTCGAACCGTCCGCCGCCACTGGGAACGGTGTCCAACAACCGTTGTGCCGCAAGGCGTTTGGCGTCGATGATCTCGGGCTCGTGCAGGCTGCGCAGCGCGGCGTTGAGGCTGTCCGCATCGTCGGGGCCCAGCGCGTGACCGTCGTCTTGACGGAAGAAATCGGGCAGCAGCCGGCGCAGAGTCGGATCCTTCGGGGGATCGCTGTTCCCGGTCTTTATGCCGGTGATCTCCTCGAGTTCGTCTGCGGGCGCGGAGGATTCACGCTCGTCGAGCAACCCGACCATGGCTGTGGCCAGGTTTCTCAGCAGTGCCGCCTCATGAGACGCCAGGGCGGACCGAAAACGGGGACCGTCCGCGGTCTCGACGCGCTTCCACTTGCGCACAGGTAATCGCCGAAGCCCTCGAGGATCAGCGGTCCTGCTGCATGGTCGCCCACAACCCGGCGGCATGCAGCTTGGACACGTCGACTTCCATGGACTCCCGGCTGCCGGCCGACACCACCGCCCTGCCTTCGTTGTGTACCTGCAACATCAGCTTGGTGGCGTGCGGCTCGCTATAGCCGAACAACTTCTGGAACACATACGTCACGTAGGTCATCAGATTGACCGGGTCGTCCCACACGATCGTGACCCACGGGCTCGCCGTGACGTCTACCGGAGCGGACTCGCGTTGTCCTGTAGTGCCCGGCTTAGCGGGCGCTGACATTACAACCATGGCTTACACGATACCGAGGGCCGGGTGACGTTTCCGAGCCCCCGACGCCAGCCGATACCGTTATGGAATGAACGACCCGGTCGTAACTGGGCTGCTTACCGACAAATACGAGTTGACGATGCTGGACGCGGCGTTGCGCGACGGCACCGCCTCTCGCCCGACGACCTTCGAGTTGTTCGCCCGCCGACTCCCCGAGGGCCGCCGGTACGGCGTGGTCTGCGGGACCGGCCGGTTGCTCGAAGCGTTGCCGCGGTTCGGCTTCGACGACGAGGCGTGTCAGATGCTGGCGCGGTTCCTCGATGCGGACACGTTGCGTTACTTGCGCGAATTCCGGTTCACCGGCGACATCGACGGCTACGCGGAAGGCGAGCTGTACTTCCCCGGCTCTCCCGTGCTGTCGGTGACCGGCACTTTCGCCGAATGTGTCGTGCTCGAGACGCTGGCATTGTCGATCTTCAACCACGACACGGCGGTCGCGTCCGCGGCGGCACGGATGGTGAGTGCGGCCAGGGACCGTCCGTTGATTGAGATGGGATCGCGGAGAACCCACGAACACGCCGCGGTCGCAGCGGCACGGGCCGCCTATATCGCCGGCTTCGCCGCGTCCTCCAATCTGGAGGCGCAGCGCCGATACGGAATCCCCGCGGAGGGCACCTCGGCGCACGCGTTCACCATGCTGCACGCGAGCGGGGAACCCGCCGAGGTGACCGAGCTGGCCGCCTTCCGCGCCCAGGTGGCGGCGCTGGGCGTCGGCACCACGCTGCTGGTGGACACATATGACGTGACGACCGGTGTGGCCAATGCGGTGACCGCCGCCGGGGAGTCGCTCGGCGCAGTCCGCATCGACTCGGGCGAGCTGGGTGTCCTGGCGCGCCAGGTCCGCGAGCAGCTCGACCGGTTGGGGGCCCACCGGACCCGCATCGTGGTCTCCAGTGACCTCGACGAGTTCTCCATCGCCGCCCTGGGTGCCGAACCGGTGGACAGTTACGGCGTCGGCACCTCGCTGGTGACGGGCTCGGGCGCACCGACGGCGAACATGGTCTACAAGCTCGTCGAAGTCGACGGGATGCCGGTGCAAAAGCGCAGCAGCCACAAGGAATCCCGCGGCGGCCGTAAAGAGGCGGTGCGCCTGACACGCCCGTCCGGCACGGTCACCGAGGAGCTGGTGTATCCCGCGGGCCATCGGCCCCCGGTGACCGAGCCGTACCGGGTGTTAACCGTCCCGCTGGTCCGCGGCGGCGAGGCGGTGTCCGAACCGAATGTGGCCGCGGCGCGCGAGCTGGTAGCTTCCGGACTGCGCAGTCTGCCGTGGGAGGGTCTGAACCTGTCGAGCGGGGAGCCCGCGATCCCCACGACCCTGATCCCCGCCGGCTCGGTAACACCGCAGAGCAAAAGAGGCTGATCACGTCCGAGGTGTCCGTGCCCGAGTTGCTGGCCGTCGCCGTGGCCGCCCTCGGCGGCAGTGAACGCAGCGGCCAACTCGAGATGGCCAACGCCGTGGCACGGGCGTTCGAAACCGGCGAGCATCTCGTCGTGCAGGCCGGTACGGGCACCGGAAAGTCGCTGGCCTACCTGGTGCCCGCGATCGTCCGGGCCATCGACGACGACTCACCGGTCGTCGTGTCCACCGCCACCATCGCGCTGCAGCGGCAGCTCGTCGACCGCGATCTGCCCAGGCTGATCGATTCCATCGTCGACGCGCTCCCCCGCCGCCCGCAGTTCGCGCTCCTCAAGGGCCGCCGAAACTATCTGTGTCTGAACAAAATTCACAACGGCGGCGCCGAAGCCGAGGAGGATGCGGGGGACCGGCCGCAGGAGGAGCTCTTCGACCCCATGGCAGCCACCGCGCTGGGACGCGACGTCCAGCGACTCACCGCCTGGGCGTCGACGACCGATTCCGGTGACCGCGACGACCTGAAACCCGGTGTGCCGGATCGATCGTGGTCCCAGGTCAGCGTTTCGGCGCGGGAGTGCCTGGGCGTGGCCCGCTGCCCGTTCGGCTCGGAATGCTTCTCCGAACGGGCGCGCAGCCGGGCCGGCGGAGCCGACATCGTCGTCACCAACCACGCGCTGCTGGCCATCGACGCGGTCGCCGACTCTGCGGTGCTGCCCGAACACGCGCTGCTGGTCGTGGACGAGGCCCACGAATTGGTCGACCGGGTGACCTCGGTGGCCACCGCGGAGCTGACGCCGGCCACCCTGGGCGTCGCGGCAAGGCGGATCGCGCGGTTGGTGAATCCCGAACTGACACAACGGCTCGAAGCGGCGACGGCCAACTTCGCGGCGGCGATCCACGAAGCCACGCCGGGCCGCATCGACCGCCTCGACGAGGAGCTGGCGACCTACCTCACCGCGCTGCGCGACGCCGCGAGCGCCGCGCGCTCGGCGATCGACACCACGAGCGACGCGAAAGCGGCCGCGGCCCGCGCCGAAGCGGTGGCGGCGCTGAGCGAGATCTCCGATACCGCGTCGCGGGCCCTCACGTCGTTCGGCCCCGCGATTCCCGATCGCACCGAGGTGGTGTGGGTCGATCACGAGGACAACCGGGGCTCCATGCGGCCGGTGTTGCGGGTGGCACCCCTGTCGGTCGCGGGCCTGCTGCGCGGCCGGGTGTTCTCCCGTTCCACGACGGTGCTGACCTCGGCGACCCTGACCATCGGCGGATCCTTCGACGCGATGGCCGCGGCGTGGGGTCTGACCGCCGAAGACACCGGGCCAGAGCCGACCCGCTGGCGCGGTGTCGACGTCGGCTCGCCGTTCCAGCACGCCAAGGCCGGAATCCTCTACGTCGCGGCTCACCTGCCGCCACCGGGCCGGGACGCCACCGGATCTGCCGAGCAGCTGACCGAGATCGCCGAGCTCATCACCGCGGCGGGCGGACGAACTCTGGGGTTGTTCTCGTCGATGCGGGCGGCCCGGGCCGCCGCGGAGGCCATGCGCCAACGGTTGTCGACGCCGGTCCTGTGTCAAGGCGACGACAGCACCTCCGCGCTGGTCGAGCAGTTCAGCGCCGACGCGCCGACGTCCCTGTTCGGCACCTTGTCGCTGTGGCAGGGCGTCGATGTGCCCGGGCCATCACTGTCGCTGGTGCTCATCGACCGCATCCCGTTCCCGCGCCCCGACGACCCGCTACTGGGCGCGCGGCAACGCGCGGTCGCGGCGCACGGCGGCAATGGCTTCATGGCGGTCGCCGCCAGCCATGCCGCATTGTTGTTGGCGCAGGGCTCGGGCCGGCTGTTGCGCCGCGTCAACGACCGGGGAGTCGTCGCGGTGCTGGATTCGCGGATGGCCACCGCAGGCTACGGCGGCTACCTGCGGGCCTCGCTGCCGCCGTTCTGGCAGACCACCAACCCGGCGCAGGTTCGCGCCGCGCTGGAGCGGCTGCGCACCGCGGCCGAGGGTCTGCCCGCTTGACGTCAGCGGGCCAGCGTGACCAGGCCGAGCTCGGCGCTGCCGGCGAGCATCGGGTGATGGGGCAGCACGCGCACCGTATACCCGACGGACCCCGCCAGCGGTAGCGACAGCGTCGTCGAAAACACCTGGTTGCCGCCTTCGGCGGTGCCGGTGTACGACATCTCGACGGTGGTCGGGTCCAGGAGCGCGTCGCTGGCATCCACCCGGCCCACCAGCCCTTGGACCCTGACCTCGTCGGGCGCGAGCCCGTCCAGCGCCACGGTGGCGGTCAGCGTCAGCTTGGAGCCGAGCACCGGCGTGTCCGGCAGCCCCGTGCTGTCCACATCGGTGATGGAGATCTTGGGCCAGGCCTCTTTGGCGCGCCGACGGTACGCGGCCAGCTCGCGGGCGGCGCCGAACTCGCCGGCGTCCTCACCGTCTTCGGCGGGGCCCACGGTCCTGCGCAGCGACTGCGCCGCGTGGGTGTAGTACTGCTCGACGTAGTCGCGCACCATGCGCGAGGCGAGCACCTTCGGTCCGAGCGTCTGCAGTGTGTGCCGCACCATCTCGATCCACCGGGGCGGCACGCCGTGTTCGTCACGCTCGTAGAACTTCGGGGCCACCGCCTGCTCCAGCAGGTCATAGAGCGCGCTGGCCTCCAGGTCGTCGCGGCGCGCCTCGTCACTCAGGCCGTCGGCAGACGGTATCTCCCAACCGTTTTCGCCGTCGTACCATTCGTCCCACCACCCATCGCGGATGGACAGGTTCAGGCCGCCGTTGAGCGCGCTCTTCATCCCGGAGGTGCCGCAGGCCTCCAGCGGCCGCAGCGGGTTGTTCAGCCAGACGTCGCAACCCCAGTACAACAGCCGCGCCATCGACATGTCGTAGTCGGGCAGGAAGGCGATGCGATGGCGCACCTCGGGCCGGTCGGCGAAGCGCACGACCTGCTGGATCAGCGCCTTGCCCCCGTCGTCGGCCGGGTGCGACTTCCCCGCGACGATCAACTGAATCGGCCTGTCCTCATCGAGCAGCAGGCGTTCGAGCCGCTGGGGATCGCGCAGCATCAGCGTCAAGCGCTTATAGGTGGGCACCCGCCGGGCGAAACCGATGGTGAGCACATTCGGATCGAATGCCGTTGATATCCAACCCAATTCGGCATCCGACGCGCCGCGTTCCAGCCACGATTTGCGCAGCCGGCGCCTGACGTCCTCGACCAGCAACGTGCGCAGTTGCGAGCGGATCCACCAGAGGTGACCCGCGTCGACCTGCTTCAGCCGCAGCCACACGCCGGGATCGCCGAAGGAATCCGACCCGGCCAGCTCACGCCCCAACTGCAGCCACTGGGGCGCCGCCCAGGTGCGCGCGTGAACTCCGTTGGTGATCGAGCCGATCGGCACCTCATCCGCGTCGAACCCCGGCCACAGCTCGTTGAACATCGCGCGGCTCACCTCGCCGTGCAGCAGCGAGACGCCGTTGGCCCGCTGCGCCAGCCGCAAACCCATGTGCGCCATGTTGAACTTGGTCGGATCGTCCTCGGCGCCGAGCGCAAGGATGCGGGCAGTCGGCACACCCGGCAACAACGCGGGCGCATCCTTGCTACCGACCTTCTCGGGCTTCTTGTCGGGGTCGTCTCCGTTACCGGGGTCATCTCCGGCATGCCCGTCGAAATACAGCCGCACCATGTCGATCGGGAACCGGTCGATGCCGGCGGCCACCGGGGTGTGGGTGGTGAACACCGTGCTGGATCGCACGACGGTCAGCGCGGTGTCGAAGTCCAACCCGGCGTCGGTCATCAATTCGCGGATGCGTTCCGCCCCGAGGAACCCGGCGTGCCCCTCGTTCATGTGAAACACCTCGGGTGCGGGCAGGCCTTCGATGGCGGTGAACGCGCGGATCGCCCGCACCCCGCCGATGCCGGCCAGCAGCTCTTGGCGCATCCGGTGCTCCTGGTCACCGCCGTAGAGCCGGTCGGTGATGCCGCGCAGCTCGTGCTCGTTCTCGGGGACGTCGGAATCGAGCAGCAACAGCGGGACCCGACCGACCTGCGCGACCCAGATCCGCGCGTGCAGTTGGGCGGAATCGGGAAGCGTCAACTCGACCAGGACGGGGTCCCCGGCGGCGTCGGTGAGGAGTCGCAACGGCAGCCCCTGGGGGTCCAGTGACGGGTACGTCTCGTTCTGCCAGCCGTCCGCGGTGAGCGACTGGCGGAAATACCCGGACCGGTAGTACAGGCCCACCGCCACGAGCGGCACCCCGAGATCGGAGGCCGACTTCAGATGGTCCCCGGCGAGGATGCCCAGGCCGCCGGAGTAGTTGGGCAACACCTCGGCCACGCCGAACTCCATCGAGAAATAGGCGACGGCCGCCGGCATCGCCACGCCTTCGGCTTGCTGCTGCTGGTACCACAGCGGACGGCTCAGGTAGTCGTTCAGGTCGGCGGCCAGCGCATCGAGCCGGCCCAGGAACGCCTCGTCGAGCGCCAGCTCGTCGAGGCGTGCCGGATTCACCGCGCCCAGCAACGCCACCGGGTCAGAGCCGCACCGCTCCCACAGCTCCACGTCGACGGTCGCGAACAGGTCCTGGGTCGGCCTGTCCCACGACCATCGCAAGTTGGTCGACAGCTGGTCGAGCGCGGCCAGCCGTTCGGGAAGGTGTGCACGGACGGTAAAGCGGCGGAGGGCTTTCACGCGTCCTTACCTTACTGAGGATTTCGTCCCGCGCACGGCGGCAGCGACCCGCTTTTCCCGCCGAGGGTGTGACCGGACACTAGGGTGGGTATCGGGTAGTTATCGGGGCCGCAACGGTGCTTCCCCGCAGAGGCAGTTCCCCACGACAGGAAGTTTCGCCAGACGAGAGGCATTCCGCGACGAGCACACCGCGGTTTGGCCGCACACAATTCGGAACGGAGCTGTGGTGCCTGGTCGTGTCGAGATCGATGACGTCCAACCCGTCGTTTCCTGCGGCGCGTATCCCGCCAAGGCGGTGGTCGGCGAGACCGTCCCGGTCCGCGCGGCGGTGTGGCGGGAAGGCCACGAAGCCGTCGCCGCGACCCTGGTGGTGCGCTACCTCGGGCCGCGCTATCCGCAGGTGACCGAAACCCGCCGGATCAAAGCGGTTCAGGCTCCCGTGAAGCCCGCAACCGAAGTCGACGGAGGGGTGGACCAGCAACGGGTCAAGCCGCTGCTGCTGCCGATGACGTTGGGCCTCGAGCCCTATGTCTTCCACGGGCAATTCACGCCCGACCGGGTCGGCCTGTGGACGTTCCGGGTGGACGGCTGGGGCGACCCCGTCCACTCCTGGCGTCACGGCGTGGTGGCCAAGCTGGAGGCCGGCCAGGGTGAGACGGAACTGTCCAACGACCTTCTGGTCGGCGCCGCGCTGTTGGAGCGCGCCGCGATGGGGGTGCCCCGCGCGCGGCGTGACCCACTCCTGGCGGCCGCCGAGGCGCTGCGGAACCCCGGGGACCCGGTCACCCGTTCGGCGCTGGCGCTGGCGCCGGAAACCGAGGAGATTCTGGCCGAGTATCCATTGCGGGATATAGTCACGCGCGGCGAACAGTACGGCGTCTGGGTGGATCGTCCGCTGGCCCGCTTCGGCTCCTGGTATGAGATGTTCCCCCGCTCGACCGGCGGCTGGGACGCCGAGGGCAACCCCGTTCACGGCACGTTCGCGACGGCGGCCGCCCAGCTGCCGCGGATCGCGGCGATGGGTTTCGACGTCGTGTACCTGCCGCCGATCCACCCGATCGGCAAGGTTCACCGCAAGGGCCGCAACAACTCTCCCACCGCCGCGCCCGGAGATGTCGGTTCCCCGTGGGCTATCGGCAGTGACGAGGGCGGCCATGACGCCGTCCACCCCGACCTGGGCACCATCGAGGACTTCGACGCGTTCGTCGCCGCGGCCCGGGAACTGGGCATGGAGGTGGCGCTCGACCTGGCGTTGCAGTGCGCGCCGGACCATCCGTGGGCACGCGATCATCGTGAGTGGTTCACCGAACTGCCCGACGGCACCATCGCCTATGCGGAGAACCCGCCCAAGAAGTATCAGGACATCTACCCGCTCAACTTCGACAACGACCCGGCGGGTCTCTACGACGAAGTCCTGCGCGTCGTCCGGCACTGGATGGACCACGGCGTCAAGTTCTTTCGGGTCGACAACCCGCACACCAAGCCGCCGAACTTCTGGGCGTGGCTGATCGCGCAGGCGAAGAGCATCGACCCCGACGTGCTCTTCCTGTCGGAGGCCTTCACGCCGCCGGCCCGGCAGTACGGTTTGGCGAAGCTCGGGTTCACCCAGTCCTACAGCTACTTCACCTGGCGTACGGCCAAGCAGGAACTCATCGAATTCGGCGACGCCATCGCCGGATCAGCGGACTTCCGGCGCCCGAACCTGTTTGTGAACACCCCGGACATTCTGCATGCCATCCTGCAGCACAACGGCCCGGGCATGTTCGCGATCCGCGCGGTGCTGGCCGCGACCATGGGCCCGGCGTGGGGCGTGTATTCCGGCTACGAGCTGTTCGAACACCGCGCGGTGCGGGAGGGTAGCGAGGAGTACCTGGACTCGGAGAAGTACGAACTGCGGCCGCGCGATTTCGCGGGTGCGCTCGCCGAGGGACGCTCGCTCGAGCCGTTCATCGCGCGGCTCAACGAGATTCGCCGTCTGCATCCCGCGCTGCAGCAGTTGCGCACCATCCATTTTCACAGCGTGGACAACGACGCGTTGCTGGCCTACAGCAAGTTCGACCCTGCGACCGGCGACTGTGTGTTGGTGGTGGTGACGCTCAACGCGTTCGGCGCCGAGGAGGCCACCCTG
This sequence comes from Mycobacterium sp. E2497, assembly GCF_001668695.1. Classification (NCBI taxonomy): domain Bacteria; kingdom Bacillati; phylum Actinomycetota; class Actinomycetes; order Mycobacteriales; family Mycobacteriaceae; genus Mycobacterium; species Mycobacterium sp. E2497. The sequence goes on along the minus strand of NZ_LZKD01000071.1, from coordinate 3,536 downwards.
TTTTTGGATATGGCGGCATTGGGTATGGAGCCCTACGAGCGATTTTGGGTGCGCGACGAAATCACCGGCCAGGAATTCCAATGGGGGCAGGCCAATTACGTCCGCATCGACCCTGCGCGAGCGGTGGCGCATGTCATCAACATGCCACTCATCCCGCGGGAGTCCCGGATGAAGCTGCTCCGTAGGCCACCACACGGACCGGAGGGATTGTGACATGAGCCAAGCCGATCAACTCGCCAGGACGCATCTGGCGCCCGACCCCGCCGACCTGTCGCGCCTGCTGGCCGGCACGCATCACAACCCGCACGGGGTCCTGGGCGCCCACGAATACAGCGACCACACCGTCATCCGGGCGTTCCGCCCGCACGCGGTTGAGGTCGCCGCGCTCGTCGGAGACGATCGGTTCCCGTTGGAGCACGTCGAGTCTGGCCTGTTCGCGGTGGCTTTGCCATTCGTCAACCTGATCGACTACCGCCTGGAAGTCAAGTACGAGGGATCCGACCCGTACACGGTCGCCGACGCCTACCGCTTCCTGCCCACCCTGGGCGAGGTCGACCTCTTCCTGTTCGGCGAGGGGCGCCATGAACGACTCTGGGATGTGCTCGGCGCGCATCCCCGCTCGTTCACCACGGCAGACGGTGTCGTCAACGGGGTTTCGTTCGCGGTGTGGGCGCCCAACGCCAAGGGCGTCAACCTGATCGGCGAGTTCAACGGCTGGACGGGCAGCGATGCCCCGATGCGGTCGTTGGGTTCTTCGGGTGTCTGGGAGCTGTTCTGGCCCGACTTCCCCGCGGAGGGCCTGTACAAGTTCCGCGTGCACGGCGCCGACGGGGTGGTGACCGAGCGCGCCGATCCGATGGCCTTCGCCACCGAGGTGCCGCCGCACACCGCGTCCCGCGTGACGCGTAGCGAGTACACCTGGCGGGACGCGGACTGGATGCAACAGCGCGCCCAACGCAATCCCGTGTTCGAACCGATGAGCACCTACGAGGTACACCTGGGCTCCTGGCGCCCCGGCCTCAGCTACCGCGACCTGGCCCACCAGCTCACCGCGTACGTTCTCGAGCGCGGGTTCACCCACGTGGAGCTGCTGCCGGTCGCCGAGCACCCGTTCGCCGGGTCGTGGGGCTACCAGGTGACCTCGTACTACGCGCCGACGTCGCGATTCGGCACACCCGACGAGTTCCGCCTGCTGGTGGACGCCCTGCACCAGGCCGGCATCGGCGTCATCGTGGACTGGGTGCCGGCGCACTTCCCGAAGGACGCCTGGGCGCTGGGGCGGTTCGACGGAACGCCGCTCTACGAGCACTCCGACCCCAAGCGTGGCGAACAACTCGACTGGGGTACTTACGTTTTCGACTTCGGCCGAAACGAGGTGCGTAACTTCCTGGTGGCCAACGCGTTGTATTGGCTCGAGGAGTTCCACGTCGACGGGCTACGGGTGGACGCGGTCGCTTCCATGCTGTACCTGGACTACTCGCGCCCCGAGGGCGGCTGGACGCCGAACATCTACGGCGGTCGCGAGAACCTGGAGGCCGTGCAGTTCCTGCAGGAGATGAACGCCACGGTGCACAAGTCGGCGCCGGGCATCGTCACCATCGCCGAGGAGTCGACGTCCTGGCCAGGTGTCACGCGCCCGACAAACCTTGGTGGCCTGGGCTTTTCGATGAAGTGGAACATGGGCTGGATGCACGACACGCTCGACTACATCAGCCGCGATCCGGTATACCGCAACTACCACCACGGCGAGATGACGTTCTCGATGCTGTACGCGTTCAGCGAGAACTATGTGCTGCCGATCAGCCACGACGAGGTGGTGCACGGCAAAGGCACGCTGTGGGGCCGGATGCCGGGCAACAACCACGTCAAGGCCGCCGGGCTGCGCAGCCTGCTCGCCTACCAGTGGGCGCATCCCGGCAAGCAGTTGCTGTTCATGGGGCAGGAATTCGGCCAGCGCGCCGAGTGGTCCGAGGAACGCGGCCTGGATTGGTGGCAACTCGACGAGCAGGGGTTCTCGAACGGCATCCTGCGGATGGTGCACGACATCAACGACATCTACCGCAGCCATCCGGCACTGTGGAGCCAGGACACCATTCCCGACGGCTACTCCTGGATCGACGCCAACGACTCGGCCAACAACGTGTTGAGCTTCTTGCGGTATGGCAGCGACGGCTCGGTGATGGCCTGTGTGTTCAACTTCGCAGGCAGCGAGCACAGCGGCTATCGGCTGGGTCTGCCGTCCGCCGGCCGCTGGCGCGAGGTGCTCAACACCGACGCGACCGACTACAACGGCACCGGGATCGGCAACATGGGCGGGGTGGACGCCACCGAGGACCCGTGGCATGGCCGTCCGGCCTCGGCGGTGCTGGTGCTGCCGCCGAACTCGGCCCTGTGGCTCGAGCCCGCGTAACCCGTTACAGGCCACCCGTTACAGGCCGACGCCCAACGCCGACTTTGCGTTGAATTGCGGCCCGTTTGGCCCCGACAACCCGACGTTCGGCGACCGGGAAGCTCAGTAGAGGGCGTTGGCGAGGTTGCGCCGCCCGGCGACGACCTCGGGGTCCGCCGGATCGAAGAGCTCGAAGAGCTCGATCAGCCTGGTGCGTACGCGGCTGCGCTCGTCCCCGGATGTGCTGCGCACCAAGGCGATCAGCCGATCGAACGCCGCGCTGACATCCTGGTTGAGGATCTGGACGTCGGCTGCCGCGAAGGCCGCATCGATGTCGCCCGGTGCCGCGTCGGCCGCGGCGAGGGCGTCCGGCGGGTGTGCGGTCGCACGCATGAGAAAGTCGATCTGCCGGATCGCGCCCTTTGCTTCGACGCTGCCCGGGTTGGCACCCAATATCGCTTGATACAAACCTCTGGCCGCCTCGAAATTCCCGGCCTCGAGTTGTTCGCGCGCCGCGGCCAGCTCGGGATCAACCTCGTCGGCGTCCTCGGAATTGCCTGGGCCCCTGAGCTTCCCGGCCGTCGCCGACAGAAGCGAGTCGATCCACCCTCGCAGCTGGTCGGGCGGCTGCATGCCCTGAAAACTGGACAGCGGCTGCCCGGCGGCCAGAGCCACGACCGTCGGCACCGCGTCGACGCCGAATATCTGGGCCACCCTGGGCGCCACGTCGACGTTGACCGTCGCCAGCGACCACTTGCCGCCGTCCTCGGCGGCGAGCCCCGACAAGATGTCGACGAGCTGGACGCAGGCGTCGCTGCGCGGTGACCAAAGCAGCACCACCACGGGCACTTCCTCGGACCGGAGCAGGACTTCGGTCTCGAAATTGGCCTCGGTGATTGCGGATACCCCAGGGCCGCCGTCACCGGCCGCCGGTGCGCCGCCGGCCGGGTGGATCGGTCGCCGACGCGCATGCCAAACTTGACGTCGTGACGCGTCCGCGACCCTCGATTGGCCCCGCGCTTGCCGGTGCGGTCGACTTGTCCGGCCTCAAGCAGCGGGCCCAGCAGCAGCCGGCCGGCGGCGCACCGGCGGCCGGTGACGGCGGCCCTGGGGTATCCGCAATCACCGAGGCCAATTTCGAGACCGA
>NZ_LZKD01000070.1:0-14629 GCF_001668695.1 Mycobacterium sp. E2497 | reverse complement strand
CCGCGCGCGACGTTCTCGCCCAGTGCTGTCGGACGGCGCCGCAGGCGCGTGCCCTCATCAAGTCCAGTCTCGACAACTACGTTGGTCTTTACGACCGCATCGGGATGAAGGTCAGCCTCGATGGTCCCGAGGCTCGCGAAGGGTTCATCGCCTTCAAGGAGAAGCGATCGCCGGAGTGGGTGCATCCAGAATTACGGGTTGCGGGCCGGCTGTAGCTGCTCGGACGATCAACCGCCCAGTAAGCGTGCGATCATTTCAGACAGCGCGCTGACCACGCTGTCTCGTGACGCCGACGGAATCTCGTTGTGTTGGACCATCAACCAGGTGCGGTCGAGCATCGCCATCACCGACAGCCCTAAAGCGACGGGCTCGGTCGCGGGCGGTCGGGCCGACAGCTTGGCGATACGCTCGCCGAGGGCCGTGGCCGTTCGGCCGTGGGCGCGGGTTACCGCCGCGCGAAACTTCGGATCCTGCGGCGCGTCGTCGGCGGAGCGGACGACGAAGGCGCCGTTGCGGTCCAGATACGAGAAGTAGCTGTTTACCCACCCCTGGACGGCCGATTGGGTCGGCGGGTGGTCCAGCTCGCCGAAAGACTCCACGACGTGCAGAGCTTCGCGGTAGGTCGCCGTACCCAATTCGACGAACAGTTCGGTTTTGTCCGCAAAATAGTAGTAGAAGCTGGCCCGGTTGATCTGCGACAGGTCGGTGATGTCACGAATGGTGACGGCTGAGAACCCCTTGCGGGCGAACGCTATCCGCGCGGCGTCCAGGATCGACTCGCGCGTGCGATCGGACTTGCGAAGGCCTTCGGGGCCATCAGACGCTCTAGCCGACAAGGCTGTCCGCTTCGGCGTAGTGGTCGGGATAGAAGCTGGAGCACCACGCACGAAGCTTCTTGAAGCCGGCCGCCTCACTGGTCGCGAGTGTCGGTGGATTCATGTACTGCTGATGATCCCAGATCTGAATATCCTGCGGAAGTGCGCGTTTTGCTACTGCGAGCCGCTCGGCGAAATCATCACTTTCGTCATCTATCCAGTAGCCGGCGAAGATGTCCGAGGTCGCGTCGTCGACGGGCGTGGTGCAGATGGAGATGACCCGAATTCCCTCGCGGGTGTGTTCACCGTTGAAACTCACCCCGATGCCCGACCAATAGATCTCGATCGTGTTGAGGGTGTCGTCGGGGCGATCTACACCATCTGCCCACCGCCTGCCGAATCCCACCTTCGTCGACCAGGTCGAGGTATCGGTGTACTCGCGCAGCACCACTGGGCTGATTGGGGTGTGGTGGACGAAGCGGAAGTGGTGTGGGTCAACCGCGTTCTCGGCGATCACCTGTGGATGCACATGGATGTTCGGGGACCGCGTGCGGCACACCGCATTAAGCGGGTGGTAGCTGCGCGAGGCGACGTGATCTCCCAGCATCTCGAAACCAGCCGGCAGTTGCCACAACGGCTCTCGGCGCGCGGTGTCGTGCCAGATGAATATCGATTCGTTCATTTCGGTGACGGGATAGGAGCGGATCCGTCGGCCCCTGTTGGGACGATCCTGGTAGGGGATACGGACGTTACGCCCCTGGCCGTTCCACACCCAGCCATGAAACGGACATTGGATGCCGTCCTCGACCACGCATCCGCCGTAGGCGAGGTTGGCGCCGAGGTGCCGACAGTGGGCATCCATGACATACACGCGCCCGTCGTGCCCACGGAAGGCGACAAGGTCACGGCCGAAGTAGTGCAGGGGCTTCACTTCACCGATTTCCAGGTCGGCGCTCCACGCCACCTGAAACCAGCCGGTGGGTTGCATCGTGGGCCAGTTCTGCATCGATGCGCTCCTTCGCCGGAAATACGCTGACAGTCGCACCCTATCGCATTTTCAACACTTATGTCGAAAAATTCGGCGCGCGACACTAGCTACCGACTTCTGCCGCCGCTGGTCCCATCGCCGTCCCCGACAGCGCGGGGGCTCCGCGGCGCCAGCGACCCAGGTAAATAGCCAGTCCCGCCAGCGCGACGACCCAGATTGCGGCAAGTACAACACCGAACTCAACCGGGGCCCTCCCAGTAGGCACCCACTGATTATCTGGCAGAAACAGGATTCGAACCGTCACGAGCGGGACGGTCAGGGTCAGCGCGTAGAGCACGTTCATCGCCAGACACCACGCGAGCACCTGATGCAACCGTTGCCGCCAACTGCGCACCATGGCCGGCACGCCAAGCAGCCCTTCAAACCAGGTCCTGCCGAAGTCATCTCGTCGATACAGGCTCCACACCACCGCCGGAGCGAACATCACGAACGGAAAGGCGGGATACATCAGCGGCAGGCCGCCCTTGCTGGTTTGAATCGACGGACCGAGCGGGTGGAGGTACTGATACCAGTTGGTGAGGAAAGAGATCCCATCTGCGGTGATCAGATTCCACGCGAAGAACGGGATGACGGCAGTCAACAGGATCGCGGCGGAAACGGGAACGTGCGGATAGCGCGAACGAAACCGCATGAAGACGGCATGGATCAATCCGAACGCACCAGCGTAGAACCATCCATACCCGGCGAGCACGTAAAGCGGCTTAATCGGAGTCGTTAGAGCTGTTGGGCCCCAAGGGAGTTGAATCAGGCTGGGATTGTAGTAAAGGTAAGCACCCCAGTCGGCGTAGAACTCCTGCCACCACATGGTGAAGCAACTGACGAACAGCAGTGCTGCGGTGTCCGGCCGCTTGTTGCGACGCCATCGGAAGCCGAGGATGGCGCCGATCGCCACAAAGGCGATCCAACCGTTGAGTTCCACGAGCCAGGAGGCATTGGGGGGCGGCAATGCAGACTGCACAGGTTTCGCCTTCCGTCGACGCCGACGTGACCTACACTACATTTTATAGACTATTGTCGTGTATCCGACAAGGAAGTACATATTGTCGGGCTGGTCATCCAGCGGCGATCCCACGCGGTGCGAGGGGTATACGGCCGCGGTGTCATCCGCGCCAAGAGCTTTGCGCGACTGCCCGATTCGCGCGCGGAGGACCGCTCCGGGCGGCACCGGCTGGGCGCTGCCCGTGGAGATCCTCTCGATCGATCAGTCCGCCCGCGGGTGCGGCTTCAGCGAAGCGGTCAGAAAGTGCCGCAAGATCCCTTCCTCACCGCCATCGGCGGGTTTGGCGGGCTCGGACATGAGACTGAAGTTCACCCGTACGATCCACCGGGCCATCATCGCGGGATCGACGTCACTGCGGACCTCACCATCGGCGCAGGCGCGGGCCAACCGCGCTCCCAGGGTCGCGGTGAGTTTGTCACGCCATATCTCGGCGCCATCGACCGCGTGGAACGTTGCGCCGAGCGATTGCGCATCGGCCATGAACGCACGCATCGTCGGCGAGTTTCGGACCATCTCGTTGCCTCGCAGACACGCCGCCAGGAGGCGGTCCAGGAACGGCTCGTCGGTCTGCCAACACGCCTGAGTCTCCTCGAGCGCAACGTCGACGGCACGCACGAACGACGCCGCCACGAGTGCGTCCTTGTTGGCGAAGTAGTAGTACACGGTAGACCGGTGAACGCCGGCCTTGTTCGCGATGTCGCCCATCCTGGTCCGTGCCAAACCCTTTTCGGCATAGCACTCGTCGGCTGCCGCCAAGAGTCGCTCACGGGCGCGGTCCTCGTCGACCGGCAGGTCCGCACCCCACGGGGGAACCCGGGGTTTGGTCGGGCGTGCTGTCATCCGAGCCACCCTAACCAGCGCACGGTGAGCGCCGCGACATTGTTGACTCGCGGTGGGACAAAACCTACGGTGTACATTGTCCGACATAATCATATTTTTGTCGGAACAAGCCACCGTCAATTCTTGCCGAGAGCTTCCGCCGGAACTTCATCCCCAGCACACCAGGAGTCATCGTTGAGCGCAGAGGCCGCGATCGCGGAGTGGATTCGCAATGACCTGGGAGCGGAGGCCACCGTGATCACGCGGCAGGCCCGTTGGCGGCCGGTCTGGCTGGTGGACGCCGATCGGGACGGCCAGACTTTGCAGCTGCTCGTGCGCGGCGAGCGCGGTGACGACCAACCGATGCCGTTCGGACTACAACACGAAATGGCGTTGCAGAAGACCATGAGTGACCTTGGCGTCAAAGTCCCGGCTGTGCACGGCTGGATCGACTCCTTACCGGCGTACGTGATGGACCGGCATCCTGGGAGGCCTGGATTCGACGACCTGACGACCGAGCAGCGCGATGCCGTCATGCGCGAGTACATGGCGACGCTGGCGCAGATCCATCGGCTTCCGATTGAACCGTTTGCTGCTGCCGGCGTGCGACGAGCCGCCAATACCGCTGATGCCGGCGCCTTCGGCATGGGCCTGTTCGAAGACCTCTTCCGCGCCGGCAAGACGGCACCGAATCCCTTGCTGGAATTCATGCTTGGCTGGCTGCACCGGAATCCTGTCAATACACGGGGACGCGAATCGGCCATCGTCTGGGACTCCGGCCAGCTGCTTCAACTCGACGGGAAGCTCGTCGTCATTCTTGACTTCGACATCGGCCACATCGGCGACCCGATGATGGACCTTGCCGCACCGCGCATGCGCGACACGGTTCTGCACTTCGGCGATTTCACAACGCTTTACGCCGAGTACGAGCGCGCCGGTGGCTACCCCATCGACATCGATGCCGTCGAGTTACACCACATTGCGTTCACCCTCACCAATGAACTTGCATTCCGGAACTCGCTGACCAACCCGCGGCTCGACACCGACTACATGACCAACCTGCATTGGTGCAGCGAGACAAACCTGCACGCCGTCGAAGCGCTCGCGGAACGCCTTGACATCGACTTGGAGCCGCCGGTACTGCCAGAGCCGACGCCAACCCAGGTTGGGGCGGCCCAGCAACAACTCGTGGACATGCTGCGAAACACCAGCACCGAAGACGAGTACCTGCGCTACCGGTTGCGCATCGGCTACCGGCTGGCTCGTTACCTGCAGCGGGAAAGCGAGGTTGGAGCAGAGCTGACAAACGCCGACCTCGACGAGTTGAAGCCACTGCTCGGGTACCGCCCGACTTCGTGGCGCGAAGGGGACGCAGCCTTGGAGGAGTTCGTCCTCGCCGATGACGGCCGGCACGACGCCGATCTGTGCCGATTGTTCTACCGGCGGCAGATGCGGCAACGGGCTACCCTCGGCCCGCCGGGCTCAGCCATGGCGGCCCACCACACCTGTCAGCCGTTTCGCGCCAAACTGCCGTTAGGCGGTGGTTAGTTGTGACGTCGAGGCGCGTTGTCCCGTTTGGTGTCGGTGAGCCTGTACCCGTAATGGTCCGGTAGATCGCGTCAGACGCGAACAGTTCTGACAGTTCGAGGGTCTTGCCGGCATCGGCGAGGAACTGGTAGGTCGCCAACCAATCGCCGACGCAGACGCGTGTCCGCAATTCTACGTCGTCCGCCGTTCCCCGGCCTCCTCGACGGGCTTGCTCGACCGCCGGTTGCCCCCGATCCTTCACGGCCGTATACAATCCGATTCAGCTAACCATTTAGCTGATTTACGCGCAAGGGAATGGAGTCACGATGAAGCGCCTGATTCTCGAGGACGAGCACGAGCAGCTTCGAGAGACCGCGCGGCAGTACATCGAGCGTGAGGTGGCGCCGAACGCCGAGAAGTGGGAGCGCCAGCGCATCGTTGATCGATCGGCGTATGTGGCGGCCGGCAAATACGGCCTCATCGGTTTCAACCTGCCCGAGGAATACGGCGGTGGCGGGTCGGACGACTTCCGCTTCAACGCCGTCATCAACGAGGAGCTGTCGCGCTACGGCAACGTCGTCCCAGCACTCACGCTACAAAACGATGTTGTGGGGCCGTATTTCGCAACACTGGCCAACGACGAACAAAAGCAACGATGGCTGCCAGGCATCGCCAGTGGTGAGACGATCGTCGCGGTCGCGATGACCGAGCCCGGGGCGGGCAGTGATCTCGCCGGCATTCGGACCTCCGCTGTCCGTGATGGTGACGACTGGATTGTCAACGGCTCCAAGACTTTCATTTCGTCGGGCATCAACTGCGACCTCGTCGTAGTGGTAACGCGGACCGATCCCGACGCGGGGCACAAGGGATTCACGTTGTTCGTGGTGGAGCGAGACATGGCGGGATTCACCCGGGGGCGCAAACTGGACAAGATGGGTTTACCCGCTCAAGACACTGCCGAGTTGCACTTCGATAACGTCCGGGTGCCTGCGGCCAACGTGCTGGGCAAAGAGGGCCGCGGCTTCTACCACCTGATGCACAACCTGCCCTCGGAGCGGTTATCGATCGCGATTTCGGCGGTTTCCGCGGCCCGCGAGACATGGCGCCAAACGCTGCAGTATGCCAAGGACCGCAAAGCTTTTGGTCAGCCCATTGGCAGCTTCCAACACAACAGATTCGTGATGGCCGAGCTTGATACCGAGCTCGAGATTGCCGAACAGTACATCGACCGATGCCTGCGCGCGGTACTCGACAAGGAGTTGACAGCGGTTGAGGCGGCAAAGGCGAAGTGGTGGTGCACGGAGCTGGCCAAGAAGGTGGTCGACGCATGCCTGCAGCTACACGGTGGATACGGCTACATGAACGAATACCGCGTCGCGCGCGATTATGTCGACACCCGAATCATGACCATCTTTGGCGGTACCACCGAAATCATGAAGGACCTCATCGGACGCGACCTGGGTCTGTGACGTGGTCGATCGTGGGCGAAACTCATTGTCGCGGGGCGCGAGTCGTGCATAAGGCTCCAGCGCAACATCGATCCGGAGTCCTCGCGAATTGAAGGTGATGCAGAAAGAGCTGGTGTAGAAAACGACGGTTCGCGAGGCGACCGCCGACTTTAGCCAAACAGAGGAAGACATGACCGCACCAGAATCAGCTACCGAACTGTTGATCTCGCTCATTCAGGACACCGAATTCGGCGATCTGCCAGCCGAAGCCGTTCATGACACCAAGCGGTTGATCGCCGATACCGTCGGCTGCGCACTCGGGGCGCGCCGCCATGACGCCACCGCCATTGCGGCATCGGTCGCCATGGAGTTGGGAGATGGCAGAGGCGCGCAAGCGTCGATCGTCGGAACTGGCTTGAAATGCTCGGTGGCGGCAGCGGGCTCGGCCAACATGTATTTCGGCAACTATCTGGACGCCGACGATACCTACCTGAACTTTAGTCACCCCGCAGTCGCGGCGGTCTTCCCAGCGTTGGCCTTCGCGGAAGGTCATCAGCTAGATGGGCGGCAGTTAATCACCGCAGTAGCACTCGGCTTCGAGGTGGGGTGCCGAGCGGGCTTGGCCCTGGAATTCATGCGGCTCAAACCGTCGGGTGAAATAGCCTCTGTTACAGGAAATCTGGGTTGGTACGGCTTCTGCGTCGCGGCGGCGGTGGGTAAAACGCTCAATTTCGATCGAGAGCAGTACGACAACGCCCTGGGTCTGGCAGCCTGGACAGCGCCCATCGGGACCGGGCAGTTCTATACACCCGTGGCGCAACCAGGCAAGCACATGCTCAAGTACTCCCCGGTCATGTTCCAAGGCATGAGCGGCATCATGGCCGCGCTGCTAGCTCACAAAGGCTTCACCGGCGAACACGGCATCTTCGATGCGCCCGAGGCATTCTGGGAGAACTTTGGCGTCTTGGGAATGAACCGAGAACGACTAACCGCGGGCCTGGGGAGCCAATGGCAGGTTTCCCAGACCTCCCTCAAGCCCTACGCTTGTGGCCGCTACGCGCACCCTGCCGTCTGGTTGTTCAACGATCTGGTAGCCCGTCACGACCTGAACGTCGAAGACATCGAGCAGGTCACGGTGAGCACGTTTGACCGCGCAGCGAATTGGCTCGGCGCCCACTACCGGCTCGAAAACACGATCGACCTGCAATTCAGTATCCCGATGGCCGTTGCGGCGGCAGCTTACGGTTCCGATCTGGGCCCCAGCTGGCAGTCGGCGGAAACCTTAGCCGATCCCCGCATCCTTTCCTTTGCCGAGCGGGTTCGGGTGACCGGCAACCCCGCGACCGCTCCGGTGATCCTCGAACAATCCCTCGCCTTCGGCCGGTTCAAGAACGTGCCGACCGAGGTATGCATCCTCGCTGGGGGCAACGAGTTCGTTGGCAGCGCCGACTCCTCCTGGGGTGATCCGTGGGAAACGTCAACGCGCATGACCGATGATGAAGTCAAAGACAAGTATCGGATCTATGCCGACGCCGCGTTGCCGGCCGAAACCAACGAAAAGGCGCTCGATATCCTCTTTGAACTAGAAGAAGTGGAGAACGTCGCAGCGGCATTGATGCCGCTGTTGACGGAGTCGCCGCAGCAGAAGACGCCCTAGGCGTACTGCCAATGCCTTTCACCGCGGTGTTGCCGGAATCCGCTGCGTTGCAGTCGAACCCGTATGGCGTCGGGAAGGGCAAGCCATCGCCTCGGCGACGGGCGCGTAAGCCACCGGCGGCATCTGCCGCCACGAACGGTTACCCCTGCGTTGGCGCCGCCGGCACCACCGTCGGCACCCATGCCGCGATGCGGTCCCATAGCGCAGCGCGGTGGCTACCGAAGTTGTGGCAGTGTCCGGCCTTCGGCACCAGGTACAGGGTGACGTCCGACGAGCCGGTGTAGTTGACCGGTTCGCCATATGGGTTGGGTGACACGTCGATAGCTGCTCCGAATGCGAGGAATACTGGCACCTCGATCCCCGGTGTGTACTGCTCGACAAACCCGGGAGTGGTGACTTCTGCCGCCGCACGAAGAGGCACCCGGCTCTGCACCGCTGTGTCCGCGTCGATGACCTCCAGAGGGACCTCGCCGCCGTAGAACATGTCGATTAGGTTCGACCGCGGGGCGATGGTGTGGCTGTCTTCGGGCCGGGCGCCCGAAAATTCACAGGCGATGGCGATGTTCTGTCGGATGCGGGCTTCCAGGCCATTGGCGTCGGCATCGTGTGCGTAGACGTTGGTGATCTGCACGCCGTACCCGAGCAGCGCGACGGCGTCATAGACCCCGTCGCGGGCTTGAACCATTGTGGTGAGACACGAGCCCATGGAGTGACCGACACCGACGACGGGCAACCTCACCGGTGGCATGCCCTCGACCAACGACCCCTGGGCTGCCGCCTTCCGAATCTGGCGTACCACCTCGGCGTCACCGCTGGCCAGTAGTGCCAGACCTACCGGACCCGACTCGGTCGGATCGGTACTGTCACCGATGCCTAAGTGATCCACGGCGATGACGATGTAACCCGCGTCGGCCATGTGCTCGCCGAAGCTGTACCCAGTGTGACCGGGTATCTCCATGTGCCAGTAGTGCTTGTCGTACAACCCACCCGCCAGGCACACCAGTATCGCCGGTGCTTCCGATGGCCGGTCCGGGAGGAAGACCCACGCCGCTTGCGTAAGCCGTTCGTTGCCGATGGCGTCGGAGACGTCGAAACTCAAGGAAAGGGGCATTCGCGTTCCATTCGTCGGTGGTACTCAGGCGGTGCGTAATAGGGGGATCAGCGCCGCGGCATCGGCCAGGCTGCGCAGGAGATCGTTGAGGTGCGTGCAGGTTGATGTGCCGAACAGTTCCTGACGGACCCGGATTCCCAACTCGTCCAATCGCATTCCGAGGATCTGCGTTGCGCTTGCGACGGCGCCGGGACATTCCTGCCAGGGCAGCACTCTGGGCACCGCCTTCGAGCTCAGGATGATCCCGGTGTCGGCATCTGCCGATGCGTCGAGGGTGTACTCGTGGATGATGGTCTCGGTGCCGTCGACGCCCACGTAACTGTCGCGGAACATCGCATCGATCGAAATCGCTGGACTATCCGATCCCTGGTGCACGTCAAGTCTTCGTCGCCGCCGCATACCGTGAATGGGCAGCGGGGCCATGTCGTGCCAGGCGAGGGGATCGGCCGGATCCTCGAGGGCGGGGGCGGTCGGTCCTGTCACCACAGCGGGGTCGCCCGATTTGAACGAGGTCATCAGCAGGCCGCCGGTGACGAAGCCGGCGCACTGATCGGCCACCGGCAGGTAACCCGACTTCGTCGCGTTGCCCAGAGCGCCGGACGCCGAAAGCGCGTGTCCGGAGACCAGCGTGGCGACCGGGACGTCGTCGAGCAGCGTATAGCGCAAGTCCCGGCGGTGCCGAAGTTCGGGTGCGGCCTTGTCGACCGCGGCGCGAAAGCCGCTCATCGCGGGCGCCCCGACGAGGTGCATGTTGGCAACGGCCGGTTCGACCTCGAGGTGGTGGACGACCCGGGCGATCATCTCGATCGTCGCTTCCAGGCGGGCGCGGCCGGCCTCTGTCGTGGTGCCGTCGCGCGCCGTCTGCAGGTCGCGTGCTCGGCCCGACAGATACACCGGATCCATGGAGCCCGGATCGCGTGTCATGTCGATGGAGCTGGTCCGCCGCACCGAGCCAGGCAGTCGTCGCGGCGTCGCGTGCGTCGGCTCATGAATACCGTGCAGCGGATGCAGACCAAAATCTGTTGTGCCCAAGGGGATTCCGCTCATATCAGGTTCAGGCGATACTGACGCTCTTGGTCCGCAGAAACTCGTCCAGCCCTTGTCGGCCGCCTTCTTTGCCCATCCCGCTGATCCCGAAACCGCCGAAAGGTCGGTGTACTGCCAGGTTCATGGCGCCGTTGATCAGCACCTCTCCGGTTTCGAGTGCCTCTGCGACACGGTGGGCGCGTTTGAGGTCGTTCGTGAACACATACCCGGACAGCCCATACGGGGTGCTGTTCGCGATGTCGATAGCTTCATCTTCGTTGTCGAACGGGATGATCGACAGCACCGGGCCGAAGACCTCTCGCTGCGCCAGTTCGGAAAGAGGGTCCACGTCGGCGAACACGGTCGGCTGGAGGAAGTACCCGTCCGCCAGGTCGCCTCCGATACGTTCACCGCCCGTGACCAAACGTGCGCCGTCCTGCTTGGCGCGCTCGATCATGCCCGTGATCCGTTCCAGCGCTGCGGCGTTCACGATGGGTCCGGCCATGGTGTCGGGCTGGAAGGGATCTCCCACCTTGATCACCGAAGCCATGGCCGAGACGCGCGCGATGACGTCGTCGTAGAGCGATCGCGCCACGATCATCCGGGTCGGGAGGGCACACCCCTGACCGCTCATCAGGCCTACCGACATCATCGTCCCGACACCGCAGGCGAGGTCGAGGTTCGCGTCCTCGAAGACAATGTTGCCGGATTTGCCACCGAGCTCCATGACCGCTGGCTTGATCTGCGCGGCGCAGGTCGCGAGTATCTTGCGCGCAGTATCCGGGCCGCCGGTGAAAGTGATCTTTTTGACGAGCGGATGCGCGACGAGCGCCGATCCGGCTTCGGCGGATCCGGGAACCACGTTGACGACGCCGGAAGGTATCCCGGCTTCAGCAGCGAGATCGGCGTAGAGGTTGGCGCTGAACGGGGTGAGCTCGGACGGCTTGATCACTACTGTGTTGCCGGCCGCAAGGGCCGCAGGCACTTTCATGGCTAGCGAGATCAGCGGACCGTTCCAGGTGATGATCACACCGATGACGCCATAAGGCTGGCTCAGCGTATAGCTGAACTCACCATGGGTGCCGAAGGAGGCCGAGATATCGCTGGTGATCTTGTCCGCCCAGCCGCCGTAGTAGCGCGTCCACTCGACGGACATGGCTACCAGCGCGGACACCATCCCCGACGGGGTGCCGTTGTCGAACGTCCCGAGGCGAACGAAGTCGTCGCTGTGTTGTTCGATCAAGTCTGCAAACCGCAGCAGAATGCGCCTACGCTCGGCCGGATTGGTCTTCCGCCAATCGAGAAAGGCACTGTGGGCCGCCTCGACGGCCTCGTTGATCTCGGCCGCACCCGCCATCGGAATCTCGGCGTCGGGTAGTCCGGTGCACGCGTTGATGTGTTGGTACGTGCCCCCGGACGCGGTATGCCGTTTCTCACCGCCGATCCGCAACGAAACTTCCGGGCGGGCGGCGTCGAGAGTCGACGTAGTCACGTGTTTCGCCGTCCCTTGACTATCGCACCGCGAAGCCGGCGTCGAGCGGCCACGCGGTTCCGGTGATGAATCTGCCCGCGTCGGATACCAGCCACGAGACGGCTTCGGCGACGTCTTCGGGTTGCAGGATCTGTATGGGCAGGACGTTCTGCATGGCCGACAGCGTCTCGTCGTTGGCTTCGAAGAGCTTGGCCATCGTTTCGTTCATCACCATGCCGGTGGCCACCCCGGTCGGGTGGATGGTGTTGACCCGGATCGAGTGCGGCCCAAGGTGATTGGCCCATACCTGCATCAAACCGACGAGCCCGCGTTTGGCGGCGGCGTAGGCCTGGCCACCGGCGCGGTCGGTGCCGGTGGCCTTCAGGCCGGCGCTTGAGCTTGTGATGACGATCGATCCGCCGCGGCCACCTTCGATCAGGATGGGGATCGCCGCCTCCACGGTGTTCCACACGCCGACAAGGTTCACGTCGATGATGTCCCGGAAGATCTGCCGCCGATTCGAGCCTGCACTGAGGCGCACGATGCCGGCGTTGGCCACGACGATATCCAGGCGGCCGAATTCGTCGACACCGTCGCGGACCACGGCGTCGACGGCGTCGCCGTCGCGAACATCGGCTTGGCGGGCCACGATTCGCCGGCCCCGGTCCTCCACGAGCTTGACCGTCTCCTCGAGTTCGGCGGGCGTCGCGTTGGGATAGTCCATCGAGTCGATGTCGGCACAGATGTCCAGCGCGACGATGTCGGCACCTTCACTGGCCAAGCGGACGGCGTGCGCGCGGCCCTGCCCTCGAGCGGCGCCGGTGATGAAGGCGACTTTGCCTTCGAGGTTTCCCACGGATTGTCTCCCTTGGCGTCAGTCCGGCGAGCTGCCGGTGTGGATGCGTGCCAATCTCAAACCTTCTTCGGAGTCGTCGACCTCGACGCTCCAGTTGCCGCACGAACAGGTGGCGCGGAAGTGCCCGTTTTTGGGAAGGATCGCCTGTCCGTCGCAGTCACCGCCGGTGTTGGCGATGCTGGCGAAGAATTCGAGCGGCTTCTCATGGAATGCGCTCTCGTCGTCGGCCACGGCGCCTCACTCCTTCCGAACGTCGGCCGCCCGGAACACCGGCAGCATCCAGCCGTCGGCGATGGGCGAAAAGTCGACGTGCAGAGCCATTCCGATCGCCACATCGGTCGGTGCGATGTCGACGACGTTGCTGACGAGCCGGGCTCCCGGCGCGTCGGGGAGGTCTACCACCACGGGCACCACGATCAGCTCGGGTGCGTCGGGGATCCCGTGGACGACCGCGAAGCTGTAGACGGTTGCCTCACCACTGAGCTGAACCCAGTTGACCGCCGTGGACTGACAGTTGGGGCAGAACGGTGTCGGCGGCAGCCGGAAGGTGCCGCATTCGGCGCACTGCGGCGCGACCAGCCGACCTTCCTTCGCTGCCTGCCAGAACGGTTCGGTGTCCTTATTGACGGCGATCCGGACGTGTTCCCCCGGCAGGGGGGTCGCCAGCGTGGCGGGCGGCGCGCTCACGCCGCACGCCCCAGGATCAGGCCGCTGACCGGCAGGCTGGCCGGCCCCCCGGTAACCAGCGCGAGCTCCGCGTCGGCCACCTGGTTGATCGCGGTGCCGCGCATTTGCTCGACCCCTTCCATGATGTGGGTCATTCCGATGACGTAGGCCTCCGACAGTTGCCCGCCGTGCGGGTTGAGCGGGATGGAGCCGCCGTCGTAGCGGATCGCCCCACTCTCGACGAAGGCGCCGCCCTCGCCCTTCTCGCAGAACCCGTAGTCCTCGAGCTGCATCACCACCATCGGGGTGAAGTGGTCGTAGAGCAGCGCCACATCGATGTCGGAGGCGGTGATTCCGGCCTGCCGGTAGAGCCGGTCAGCGATCGGCTTGTTACCGGAGGAGGCGAAGTATTCGTCGGGCATGCCCATCCACGCGAATGCTCGTCCCCACTCCTTGACTCCACCGTGGGCGGTGGCGACCACGGGGACGGGTAGCTGGCGTAGGTCGCGGGCACGGTCCATGCTCGTCGTGATCACCGCGACGGCACCGTCGGTCTCCTGGCAGAAGTCGTAGAGGCACAACGGCTCTGCGATCATCCGCGCATCGAAATAGTCTTCGAGCGTGAGTGGCTTCCGATGAATGGCCTTGGGCCTGTTGAGCGCATTGGTGCGAGTGGAGATCGCGATCTCGGCGAAAGCCTCGCGCCGCGTGCCATAGAGATGCATGTGCCGACGCGCCAACACCGACATCAGCTGGCCGGGGCCGAACAGGCCTGAGGGCTGTAGGAACGAGTTGACCGGATCGGGCGCAATCGCCGAGAACACCGATCCCAGACGCTGTTTCGACTGCTGCAGCGCCATCACGGTGACGACCACGGAAGCATCGCCGGCGACGATGGCGGCTCTGGCCAGCCCGATCGCCCCCGCCGAACCACCGCCGCCCGAGGTCAGCGCGGCGGTGAAACGGACCTCCGGAATGCCGAGAGTCTCCATGAAATCGCCGGTGAGGCGATACTCGCCGCGTGCGCGGACGCCGGACTGTCCGTGCGCGACATCGACGGTTTCGCCTACTATTCAGGCGCGACAGCCGGCTACACCGACAAGATGGACACCGGCGATTTCATGGAGACTCTCGGCATTCCGGAGGTCCGTTTCACCGCCGCGCTGACCTCGGGCGGCGGTGGTT
>NZ_LZKD01000069.1:0-8792 GCF_001668695.1 Mycobacterium sp. E2497 | reverse complement strand
CGGGCCGGGAACATGGTCGAAAAGCTGCGAACGACGCATCCGAAGTGTGAGTCCGCCGCGCCGGACACGCGATGACCTGCGTCATGGTCATCGCGGACAGGGACCGCGCGGCGATCGACTCGGGTTTCCACCGTCACGCTTTCGAATTTACTTCGATTTCACACCCCGCCGGAGCGAAATCTACATTGTTTACCTATCCGTTAGTCTGACGCGGCCGTCAATATTTGCTCGGCGGCCAGCGCCGGGGTCAGCTCCCCGGCCTTGACCCGGCGTTCGACGTCGGCGCGCATCGTGCGCACCTTCGGGTTGGACAGCACCCGGTCCAATACGGTGTCGCGCACCATCTGCCACGTCCAGTCGACGAGCTGGGCGCGCCGGCGCGCCTCGAACTCACCGGCCTCGGTGAGCACCTGACGATGACGTTCGATGGTGTCCCACAATTCCTCCAGGCCGGTCCCCTCCATCGCGCTCATCGTGAGAACCGGTGGCCGCCAGAGCGTTTCGCGCGGGTGTATCAATCTGATCGCCGAGGACAGCTCGCGGGCGGCCACCCGGGCCTCGGCGAGGTGCTCCCCGTCGGCCTTGTTCACCACCACGATGTCGGCCAGCTCCAGCACACCCTTCTTGATGCCCTGCAGCTGATCACCGCCGCGCGCCAGGGTCAGCAGGACGAACGTGTCGACCATGTTGGCCACCGTCACCTCGGACTGGCCGACGCCGACGGTCTCGATGATGATCACGTCGAAACCGGCGGCCTCCAACAGCACCACCGTCTCGCGCGTGGCCTTTGCCACGCCGCCCAGGGTGCCCGACGTCGGCGACGGCCGGATGTACGCGTCCGGGTGCACCGCCAGGCGCGCCATCCGGGTCTTGTCGCCCAGGATCGACCCACCGGTGCGCGTCGACGACGGGTCGACGGCCAGCACCGCCACCCGATGGCCCCGCTCGATCAGGTGCATGCCGAGCGCCTCGATGGTGGTGGACTTCCCCACCCCGGGTGTCCCGGTGATGCCGACGCGGTGGGCGTTGCCCGAGTCCGGCGTCAGCTCGAGCAGCAGCCGCTGGGCCTTCTCGTGGTGGTCGGCGCGGGTGGATTCCAGCAGCGTGATGGCCCGCGGCAGCGCCGCGCGGTCGCCACCGCGAACCGCCTTGGCGAGCTCGTCGACGGTGTCGCTCTTGCGGGACGCCATCTAGTCGAGCGTGTAACCCAGCCGATCGGCCAGCTTGTGCAGCAGGCCGATCGCGGCGTCGGCGATCACGGTCCCGGGCGGGAAGATGGCGGCGGCCCCGGCCGCATACAGCTCGTCGAAGTCGCCGGGCGGGATCACCCCGCCGACCACGATCATGATGTCGGGCCGTCCCACCTCGGCGAGCGCCTCGCGCAGCGCGGGCACCAGCGTCAGGTGGCCGGCGGCCAGCGACGAGACCCCGACGACGTGCACGTCGTTGTCGGCGGCCTGCCGGGCCACCTCCTCCGGCGTGGAGAACAGCGAGCCGACGTCGACGTCGAACCCGAGGTCGGCGAAGGCCGTCGCGATCACCTTCTGGCCGCGGTCGTGGCCGTCCTGGCCCATCTTCGCCACCAGAATTCTGGGCCGGCGGCCGTCGGCCTCGGCGAACTTCTCGACCAGTTCGGTGGCGGTGGCGATGTTGGTGGCCTTTCCGGCTTCGTCGCGGTACACGCCGGCGATGGTGCGGATCTCCGCCTGGTGCCGCCCGTATACCTTTTCCAGCGCGTCGGAGATCTCCCCGACCGTCGCTTTGGCCCGGGCGGCGTTGATCGCCAGCGCCAGCAGATTATTACCCAGCCCGTCCGCCCCGGCGCGCCCGTGCGCCGCGGCCGCCCGGGACAGTTCTGCCAGCGCGGCCTCGACCGCGGACCGGTCGCGGCCGGCCCGCAGCTCCTCGAGCTTGGCCAGCTGTTCGGCGCGCACCCGGCTGTTCTCGACCTTGAGCACCTCGACCTCTTGGTCCTCTTCGACCTGGTACTTGTTGACGCCGATCACCGGCTGGATCCCCGAGTCGATGCGGGCCTGGGTGCGCGCGGCCGCCTCCTCGATGCGCAGCTTGGGGATGCCCTCGCTGATGGCCTGGGCCATGCCGCCGTGCTCGGCGACCTCCGCGATGTGGGCCCGGGCCCGCTGCGCGAGCCGATGGGTCAGCCACTCCACGTAATACGAGCCGCCCCAGGGATCGATGGGCCGCGTGGTGCCCGACTCCTGCTGCAGCAGCAGCTGGGTGTTACGCGCGATCCGCGCGGAGAAGTCGGTGGGCAGCGCCAGCGCCTCGTCGAGGGCGTTGGTGTGCAGCGACTGGGTGTGCCCCTGGGTCGCGGCCATCGCCTCGATGCAGGTGCGCGCGACGTTGTTGAAGGCATCCTGCGCCGTCAGCGACCAGCCCGAGGTCTGCGAATGCGTGCGCAGCGAGAGCGATTTGGCGTTTTTCGGGTTGAACTGGGCGACGAGCTCGCTCCACAGCAGACGGCCGGCCCGCAGCTTGGCGACCTCCATGAAGAAGTTCATCCCGATGCCCCAGAAGAACGACAGCCGCGGCGCGAACTTGTCGATGTCCAGGTCGGCGTCCAGACCCGCCTTGATGTAGTCGACGCCGTCGGCCAGCGTGTAGGCCAGCTCCAAATCGGCTGTGGCACCGGCCTCTTGGATGTGATAGCCGGAGATCGAGATCGAGTTGAATTTCGGCATCTTCGCACTGGTGTAGCCGAAGATGTCGGAGATGATCCGCATCGACGGCTTGGGCGGATAGATGTAGGTGTTGCGCACCATGAACTCTTTGAGGATGTCGTTCTGGATGGTGCCCGCCAGCTTCTCCGGCGGCACGCCCTGCTCCTCGGCGGCCACCACATACAGCGCCAGGATCGGCAGCACGGCACCGTTCATGGTCATCGACACGCTCACCGTCGACAGGTCGATGCCGTCGAACAGCTGCCGCATGTCGAGAATGGAATCGATTGCCACGCCCGCCATTCCGACGTCCCCCTGGACTCGGGGATGATCGGAGTCGTATCCGCGGTGGGTGGCCAGGTCGAAGGCCACCGACAGGCCCTTCTGGCCGGCCGCCAGGTTGCGGCGGTAGAACGCGTTGGATTCGGCCGCGGTGGAGAAACCCGCGTACTGGCGGATGGTCCACGGCTGGTTGACGTACATGGTGGGGTACGGGCCGCGCAGGAAGGGCGGCTCGCCGGGGAAGGTGTTCAGCGGGTAGCCGTCGGCCACCGCGGCGGCCCGGTCGGCGCCGATGTACACCGGCTTGACCGTGATGTCTTCCGGGGTGTGCCAGTCGAGCTGATCGGGCGTGTACCAGTGCGCCGCCGCGGCCGCGGCGACGTGCTTTTCGACGGCCGCTTCGGTGGGCGGAGCCGGCGGACGGTCCGCGTTGAGCGGGACCTCGGCGAAGTTACCGATCACAGGTGCGGTGGTGGTCATGGTGGCTACGCTCCCAGTCGAGTCAGCAGGTTCGAAAGGGCTTCGACCGCATCGATTTTCGCGGTCAGGAATTCGTCGGGCCGGTGCTCGGCGTCACCCACCGCCTTCTCCGGCCCGGCCAGGTAGACCCTCGACACGCCGGCGGCGCGGGCCGCCTCGACGGTCGCCGCGGCCTCGTCCTGGTAGCGCTTGTCGGTACCGCAGATCACCGCGACGCCCGGCGATTTGGCGTCGGCGACGGCCCTGGCGACCGTGGTGGCGTCGACCGTTCCCGGGTTGACGGCCTCGATGCCGCCCGATGCCAGCAGGTTGGCGGCGAAGGTGGTCCGGATGTTGTGTTCGGCCAGCGGGCCCAGCGGAAGCAGCAGCGCCTGCGGGCGTGCGCCGGTGCGGGCCAGGTAGGCATCGGAGCGATCGCGCAGCGCTTCGAATGCGGCGGCGTAGCGCTGCAGGTGGCCGGCGGCCAGGGGCGTGCCCGACGAAGCATCCTGCGGCAGAGCGGGTTCGGTGAGATTCGGGAATTCGTTGACGCCGGTGATCGCGGTGCGACGGTGCGCGATGTCGTCGGCGCGCCGCTGCGCGACCTCGGCGATCTGCTCGGCAATGTAGTCGCGCGCCTCGACGAACCCGCCGCGCGCCTCGATGGCCTGGAAGTGCGTCCAGGCCTGCTCCGCGAGCCGCGCGGTGAGGTCCTCGACGTACCACGAGCCGCCGGCGGGATCCAGCACCCGGCCGACGTGGGACTCCTCCAGGAGCAGCAGCTGAGTGTTGCGGGCGATCCGCCGTGCGAAGCTTCTCGCCGTGCCGGGGAAGCCGCCCGGGATCGCCACGTCGAAGGGCAGCACCAGCACGGTGTCGGCGCCGACATCGCCGGCGCCGAAGGCGGCCAGCGTGCAGCGCAGCATGTTCACCCAGGGGTCGCGCTGGGTCATCATCGGCAGCGACGTCTCCGCGTGCACGGTGACGGCGCCGCCGTCCGGATCGCCGACGACCTCGGCGACCCGCGCCCACAGCTGACGCACGGCCCGCATCTTGGCGAGCGTCACGAACTGGTCGTCGTCGGCGGCCAGCCGGAAACTGATCTGCCGCAGCGCGTCGCCGACCGACATGCCCGACTCGGTGAGCCGTCGCAGATAGACCACCCCGGCGGCGACGGTGCCGGCCAGCTCCCACGTCGCGTTGGCGCCGAGGTTGTGGAAGGCCGGCCCGTCGACGGTGACGGCACGCACGCCGCGCTCACCGGCCGCCCGCTGCGCGACCGTGACGACCTCGTCGAGCGTCGGAGCGGGACGGTCGCTCAGCACCGCCGTGAGCGGGTCGCCGCCCAGGTCGATCGAAAGCAGTTCGCGCTGGTCGGCTTCCACCCGGGTGGCCATCCCCAGCATGACATCGGCGGCGGCGGAGTAGTCGGCGCCCGCGTCGACGATCACCGGCGCCATGCTCAGGTGCACGCCCTCCAGGGCGTCCTCGAGCTGGTCGACGGTCACGCCGGATTCCCCCACGCGCAGCATCAGCGCGCTGGCCCCGTTGCTGAGCGCCTCGAGCACCGCGGAGTTGACGTCCTTGGCCGTGACCCCGGCGACGCGGTCGGCCGGGAACGCCTCGGCCACGCGCCAACCCGATTTGACGTCGCGCAACGCGTCGGCGCCTCGCACATAGGGCCATTCGCCCGGCAACGGCGGTTCCGGCAGTTCGTCCAGCGCCGTGTACAGCGCCCGGACGGCGATGCCGTCGTAGGTCGGGGTTTCCAGCAGGCGCTCGGGCTGGTCGCCGAGTTCCTCGGGGTCCTTCCGGGTGCTCTTCGACAGCACTCCGGCGACCGCACTGCGCCAACGCCCGCGAACCAGTTCTAGTTCGGCGAGCTCGGGTACATCAATGGACACCGATTGCTCCCTTTTTGCCAGCAAATGGGGCCTGCGACTTACTAATGAGGCTAATTGATCAGGCCGGTCGGCAAAAAACCGCGCGGCCCGGCGACCGGGGTGGGCCGCCGATGAAACGCCAGCCTCGGGATACGAGTTATTCACCTGCGGCCCGTAACCTTTAGAGGCGTGACGGCTTCCGCCACCTGCAGAATCAACCGGACCTTGCGCGACCTCGCCGGCGCGCTGGGCGCCGCCGCGCGTCTGCTGTCGCGGCCCCGGGCGATCGCCACAGTGGTCGGTATCACACTCCTGATCGCGGCGGCGTCCTGGCTGCCGCTGCCGACGCCGGTGCAGATGCGCGACTGGGCGGAGTCCGTCGGGCCGTGGTTCCCGTTGGCGTTCCTGGCGGCGCACGTCGTCGCGACCGTGGTGCCGATCCCGCGCACGGCGTTCACCCTGGCCGCCGGGCTGCTGTTCGGCCCGCTGATGGGTGTGGCGATCGCGGTGGTCGCCAGCACTGCGAGCGCGGTGATCGCGCTGCTGCTGGTCCGCGCCGCCGGGTGGCGGCTGAACCGTCTGGTGCGTCACCGGTCGATCGACACGGTGGACGAGCGGTTGCGGCAGCGGGGCTGGCTGGCCATCTTGTCGCTGCGGCTGATTCCCGCCGTGCCGTTCTCGGCGATCAACTACGCCGCCGGCGCCTCGACGGTGCGGGTGCTGCCGTAC
The DNA here is from genome assembly GCF_001668695.1 of Mycobacterium sp. E2497. Lineage (NCBI taxonomy): Bacteria > Bacillati > Actinomycetota > Actinomycetes > Mycobacteriales > Mycobacteriaceae > Mycobacterium > Mycobacterium sp. E2497. Next base: position 2,758 of record NZ_LZKD01000069.1, on the reverse strand, counting down.
ACGCTGGCCACCCTCGGCGGCCTGTTGCCCGGCACCGCCGCCGTCGTGATCCTCGGCGACGCGCTCGCCGGCCACCCCAGCTCGCTGCTGTACCTGGTGTCGGTGTGCACGGCGACGCTGGGTTTGACGGGCCTGATCATCGAGATCCGCCACTACCGCCGCCACCATCACCGAGCGCACACTTCCGTCGGCGACGAGCCCTCCCCCGAGCCGGCCACCATCAGCTGAGCGGCCCGCGCGAAATATCTGACTAATCGCCACATTTGACCGGCCGAAGCTGGCAAGCTGGGGCGTGCGGTACCTACCGGCATCGCGCGCTCAAAGGGGGGCTGTTGGCCGGAACCCACGTGTCATACCCGCTGCCGCAACGTTCGAGGACGCATTCCGCGTTGCTGGTGATCGCGTCGCTGTGTTGCGCGACCGCCCTCCTCGCCGTGGTGGACCGGCTGCCCAAGACCATCGCGCCGAGCCCTCAGCCCTCCCCGCCGCCGCTCCTGTCGCCGATCGATCTGCCCGCGTCAAGCGCCGTCGGGCCGGGTGCGGGCATCTACGTCGAGTACGCCGACGGGACGGGCGGGATGGGCTGCACCGCGGGGTTTTTGGTGCGCACCAGCACGGGCCTGCCCGGTGTCCTGACCGCCGGCCACTGCAACCGGCCCGGCGAGGCCAGCAAGGTGACGATGAACCTGGGCGGGGTCCTGCCCTACGCGACGCTGGGCACGTTCGCCCAGACGGTCAGCGAGGGCGTCCTCAACGAACAGCACGACATCGGCCTCATCCTGCTCAACGGGGACAACGTTCCCCGTAATCCGGCCGTCGGGGCCGCCCTGCCCGTCTCCGGCGTCGCCACCAACCTGCAGACCGGGCAGGAACTTTGCAAATTCGGCATCGGCAGCGGCGAGGCCGCCTGCGGGCAGGTCACGGAGGTCACCGACAGCAAGGTCGTGTTCCTGGCGCCCGGCCAATGCGGCGATTCCGGTGGCCCGGTGTATCTCAAGCAAGGCGACGGCACTGTGCGCGCGGTCGGCATCCTGATCCGCGGGGGCGATCCCAACACGCCCATGCCGCGGTGCTCCGCCCCGGCGAAATTCTCGGTCGCCGAACTCGTCCAGCCCTGGCTGGACAAGTGGGGCCTCACCGCCGTGACCGCGGAAACCGCGCCCGGCTGAGGCTTCTTCAGGCTGGCTTCAGGCTGACTTCCTACTGTCGCGGATCGCGGCGATCCGCGGGTCCCCCTGCGGATGGGTGCGCCGCCGACAGAAGAGGAGAGATGGGCCGAGTGAAGATCAACCAACTCATCGCAGGGTCCCTGCTCGCGGGCGCCCGCGGGGCGGCCGCGGCCGGCTTCGGGGTCGCGGTGGCGAGCGCGGATCCGCCCCCGCCACCGCCACCGGGGCAGCCGGGACCGCCGCATCCGGGCGGCCCGTTCGGCGGGCCACCGGGACCGGGTGGCCCGGGTGCACCGGGACCTGGTGGCCCGGGACCGGGTGGTCCGGGGCCCGGCGACCCGGGCCGGCCACCGCCACCGGGAATCTGACGGGGCGGTCTTATCGAGCGGTGGCCGCCTCGCCCGGGGCGGCCACCGCTCACCTTTCTTCCATGGGCCTTATTCCACCGCCGCGGCGAGCGGCAGCGTGAGCCGGAACCTTGCCCCGCCCTCGTGCGGCAGACACACCAGCTCGCCCCCGTGGGCACGCGCCAGCGCCCGGGCGATCGGCAGGCCCAGCCCGGCGCCGCCGTGATCGCGGGCGCGCCCGGCGTCCAGTCGCACCAGCCGTTCGAAGATCCGCTCGCGCCCGTCGTCGGGAATGCCCGGGCCGCTGTCGGTGACGGTCACCTCGGCGGCATCGGTGCGCCCACGCACGTCGACCGTGATGGCTCCCCCGCGCGGGGTGTAGCGGCGGGCGTTGTCGAGCAGGTTGGACAGGATCTGCGCGATGCGGGTGGGGTCCGCGTCCAGAAGCAGCTCGGTGGCGCCGGTGCGGCTGATGGTCAGTTGCGGCGCCAGCATCGCGGCCCGGTGGGCTTCGGCGTCGGCGATCGCGGCCAGGTCGACGTCGTGGGTGTCCAACGGCAGGCCGGCGTCGATGCGGCTCAGATCGAGCATGTCGGAGACCAACCGCCCTGCGCGCCGCGCGTCGGACAGCAACAGGCTGGCCCTGCGATATTGACCGTCTGCCGCGTCGTCGCCCTGCTGCTGGGAGGCGCTGGTGGCGAGTTGTTCGGCGGCGACCTGTATCCCGGCGATCGGGGTGCGCAGTTCGTGGGCGGCGTCGACCATGAAGCGCCGGGTTGCCGTCTCGGCGCGCCGGGCCGCGTCGATCGCACGCTGGGCCCGGCGTTCGGAAGCCTCCAAGGTATCCAGCATCCCGTCGAAAGCGCTTGCGGCCCGGCCTAATTCGGTATCGGGACGGTCGGGGCGCAGCCGCCGCCCGCGATCACCGGTCCGGATGTCGTTGGCCAGCGCGGTCAGCCGGTCCAGTGGGCGCAGCGCCACCCGGCTGACCGCCACCAGCAACAGCGCGGCGACCAGCAGGGTCACCACACCCGCGCCGATCATCAGCGCCCGCAGTTGATGCGTCACCTGGGTGGTTTGCGTGGTGTCGGCGACCAGGATGACCCGGGCGCCGTCCGGCAGCGGGCGCACCACGGCCGTCGCGGTGGCGTCCGGCGGGGGTGGGGGCGGCGGGGGAAGCTGGACCCGGACCGTCCAGACAAGACCGGTGATCGCGAAGGTGGCGAGCGCGCCGAGCAGTAG
>NZ_LZKD01000068.1:0-5939 GCF_001668695.1 Mycobacterium sp. E2497 | reverse complement strand
ACGATCTCGGCGGCCATCCTGTTCGGCCCGGCCGGCGGCATGCTCACCGGCCTGGTGGTGATGGCCACCAATTTCGCGGTCAAGAACTATCTCGCCCTCAACCTGGGGCATAACGCCACCGTCATCATCGAGCTGGCGGTCGGCATGGCCATCGGCATGGCCGCCCAAACCGCGCGACGCGCCCACGACGAACTCCAGCAAGCCGCCCGATTGACGGCCGCGGTGCAAGAACGGGAACGCCTGTCCCGCCAGGTCCACGACGGAGCCATCCAGGTGCTGGCGCTGGTGGCCAAGAAGGGGAACGAAATCGGCGGTGCCACAGCGGAACTCGCCGCGCTGGCCGGCGAGCAGGAACGCGCCCTGCGGCGGTGGCTGGCCAGCACCGACATCGACCGGGACACCGACGGCGCCACCATCGACCTGCGCACCCTGCTGCGCCGCCGGGAATCCGACCGGGTGTCGCTGAGCCTGCCCGCCACGCCGGTGCCCCTGGGTCGCGGGGTGGGCGCCGAGCTCGACGCGGCGGTGGGCAACGCGCTGGACAACGTGGCCGCACACGCCGGCCCCGGCGCGCACGCGTTCGTGCTCGTCGAGGACCTGGGCGATTCGGTGGTGGTGAGCGTCCGCGACGACGGCGTGGGAATCGCCGCGGGCCGGCTCGAGGAAGCGGCGGGCCAGGGGCGCCTGGGCGTCTCCCAATCGATCGTCGGGCGGCTGACTGCGCTGGGCGGCACCGCGCACCTGCACAGCGAACCCGGACAAGGCACGGAGTGGGAGCTGTGCCTGCCACGCGGAACGGCGCCCGATGGCCGGTGACACCCCCACCACGGTGATGGTCGTCGACGACCATCCCATCTGGCGCGACGCGGTCGCCCGCGACCTGGCCGAAGAAGGCTTCACCGTGGTCGCCACCGCCGACGGTGTTGCCGCCGCCCGGCGGCGGGCCGCCGTGGTCAAGCCCGACGTAGTGGTGATGGATATGCAGCTGCCCGACGGCGACGGCGCACAGGCGACCGCGGGCGTGCTCGCCGTCTCCCCCTCGTCCCGGGTATTGGTCCTCTCGGCCTCCGACGAGCAAGAGGACGTGCTCGAAGCCGTCAAGGCCGGCGCCACCGGATACCTGGTCAAGAGCGCCTCCAAGTCGGAACTGGCGCAAGCCGTTTCGGCGACGGCCGAGGGCCGCGCCGTGTTCACCCCGAGCCTCGCCGGGCTGGTGCTGGGGGAATACCGGCGAATCGCACAGCGCAAGGACGACGGTCCCGCCCGGCCGAGCCTCACCGAACGGGAAACCGAGGTGCTGCGCTATGTGGCAAAGGGGCTGTCCGCCAAGCAGATCGCCCAGAAGCTGTCGCTGAGCCACCGCACGGTCGAAAATCACGTGCAGGCGACCTTTCGCAAACTGCAGGTCGCCAACCGGGTGGAGCTGGCGCGCTACGCCATCGAGCACGGCCTCGACGAGGAGCCGTGACCCGCGGGGCGGCCGAGCGACCGCCCCGCGGGTCAACGACGTCTCGAGCTACCCGCGAGCCGCGCTGAAGCGTTTCGCCGGTGCGGCGGCCAGCACGCGGGCGCCGACCAACGCGGTCACCATCACGGCCATGCACACCAGGCCGTCGTCTTTGAGCCCCCATCGGATGGCGGCAAGGATCGCCACGCCCGCCACGCACAGCAGGGCGCCGACGACCGCTCCGCGTCCGCGCGCCGTCACCGTGGGGGCGCCGTCCCAGCCCGACAGCGGGTTGTTCTCCAGCGGCCGCAGCGCGACGAAGAGCACCGCCACGGCGACCACCACGACGAGCAGCTGGATGAGGCTGAGGGCGAGGAAATCCTGCGCGCCCGGGTAGCGCGGGCAGCCCAGGTAGTCGAAGGCCAGGTGCACGCCCAGCAGCACGGGCATGTGCCACAGGTACAGCGTCATGGCCCCGGAGTTGCCGATCGCGGTCCACCACCACACCCGCGGCCGCCGGGCCCAGCGTGCGATCGCCGGCGCGGCCACGATGGCCAAAGCGCTCAGGATGATTGCGTGCCCGGCCAGCAGCAGTGAGGGCGGGCTGGTGTTGGACAGCTGGTGGTCACCGGTGCCGACCATGCTGATCCGGTAGGGGCCCCAGTGCACCAGCGCGACGTCGACGGCGAAGAAGACGGCCGCGACGGCCAGCGCGGCGCGCCCGGTGAGCAGCCGCCGGCGGTAGGCGACGCCGAACATGGCGGGGATGAGCCAGACGGCCAGGTTGAGGTAGCCCAGGGGCATCATGGCCGGCCAGTGCAGCCGGACGGCGTCGATCGCCGCGATGGCCCCGTAGACGGCGGCCACGGCGGCGGCGAGACGCCCCGCCGTGGTGATGCGGTACAGCATCGGCATGGCGGCCAGCACCAGGACGTAGGCGCCCAGGAACCACAGCAGCTGCGTGCTGACGCCGGCCACCGGCTCGTAGATGTGTTGCGGCAGGGCGTGATACAGCACCGTCAGCGCCACCGCCCAGAATGCCAGGTAGTAGAACACCGGCCGGAACAGTCGGGTGCACCGTTTCATCAGCCAGTCACCCCAGTTCGTGCCGGCGGACCAGGAAGACAGGCACGCCGCGGCGCCGGCGAAGAAGAACAGCGGCATGATCTGCAGGATCCAGGTCGCCGCCTGGAACACCGCCGAGGTGGTCAGCAGGTTGTCCCAGATCAAGACGTGGTTTTCGATGATGCTGATGGCCATCACGGTGTGGCCGAGCACCACCCCGACCAGCGACGTGATGCGAATGACGTCCAGTACGCGATCCCGGTCGGGCGGGGTGGCCGCCGCGACTTCGGCGACGTCCGGGAATCTGCTGAGAGCTGCCATGGGAACCGGTCCTTTCGGGAAACCTGTTGTCGGAGACGCGAATTGGATGTAGCCGAGTAGTACTACTCAGTTGGCGACATGGAGCGGGTCGTAGTCCGCCAGCAGTTTCTCGATGCGTGCCTCGTCGAGTCGCACCCGCACCGTGGCGGCTTCCTGTTGGTCGCGAATCACCTTGGCCAAGGTGAAGGCGCTGGACACCAAGAACAGGAACGTGATGCCGAGGAAGGATCGCTGCCACAGGTCAAGCGGAAGCAGGTAGATCCCGCCCAGCGCGGTCACGAAGCTGATCGCGAACGCGACGGCCGCTTGAACGAAGAAGGCAGCAGTGGTCTTGGACATGCTAGAGGGAACGGTCATGCGAATAAGCCTGCGGCAGGCCGCTGCTCGCCGGAATCCGTAAGACTACTCAATTACAAACGGCACCGGCGGCCGTCACGAAGCGGCGCGGTCGCCGGCCGGCTGAGTTTGCGTCACAGCTTCGTATCGGCCGGCGAACACCGCACGGATGTGCCGGGATCGCGGTCGCCGCGCACCTAGCCTGTCCAGCTAACTGCCCCGAATTCGGTGCCCGGACCGGCACCGGCAGCCGAGGAGTACTGACGTGGCCGCACTGGACAGGCGACGCTTCCTGGTCGCGCTGGCCGCGACGGTGGCCGTCGCCACCGGTGGGCCCGAAACCGCGGCGGTGCGTGCCGATGTCGCCGGGGTCGCACCCCTCCCGGGCGCTCCCGTCGGGCCGCCGTTGTCACCCCCACCGGACCCGCGATCGCGCGTCGCGCTGCCCGGCGGCGGTGTGCTGAAAAAGCTTCCGGGCAACGACGCTCTGTTGGCATGGACGGTCGACGACGGCGCGGACACCGACGTCGTGCGGCTCTACACGCAATTCGCCAAGGACACCGGGGTGCGGCTCACCTACTTCGTCACCGGCGGCTACCGCTCGTGGACGGACAACGCCGGCTTGCTTCGCCCGCTGGTCGAATCCGGGCAGATCCAGCTGGGCAACCACACCTGGACGCATCCCGACCTGACCAAACTGTCCAAGGGCCAGATCGCCGACGAGCTGAGCCGCACGGACGCGCTGCTGCGCAACACCTACGGAGTCGACGCCGCCCCATACCTGCGGCCACCGTATGGCCATCACAACGCCGCGGTCGCCGCGGTGGCCACCGACCTGGGCTACCAGGTGACCACCCTGTGGTCCGGCGACTTGCGCGATTCCGCGCCGGTGTCCGAGGACCAGATCGTCCGGATGGCCCACCAGTCCTTCCTGCCGCAGAACATCGTGATCGGCCACCTCAACCACCCGCCGGTCACGCACGTGTACGCCCGGCTGGTGGACATCATTCGCTCGCGCGGGCTGCGCACCGTGACGCTCGACGACGTCTTCCTGCGGCCGGAAGTCCCGCACGGACGGGGCACCACCAAGGCGCCTCAGCCCAGCTGATCGCCAATCTCCTTGGCCGCCTTGACGAGTGCGGCGGCCACCGCGGCATACCGGGAGCTGTCCAGCCGGTTCTGCGGCGCTGCGGCGTTGAGCGCGAGCCGCAGACCCGGCGCCCGTGTCGGTATGGGCACCGCGACCGAGGCCACGCCTTCCTCGCTCTCCTCGCGGTTGATCGCGTACCCACGCTCGCGGATGGCCGCGAGCTCGGCCTCCAGCTCGGTGCGGGTGCCGATCGAGGACGGCGTGATGCGTTCGAGCCGCTCCTGCGGCAGCAGCTGGCGCAGTTCTGGCTCGGGCAGCTGCGCCAGCATGACCTTGCCCGTCGAGGTGCAATGCGCGGGCAGGGTGCGGCCCAACCGGGACGCCACCCGGACCGCGGCCGGGCCCTCCACCGCGGCGACAAAGCGGACGCCTGCGCCGTCCAGCATCCCGACGTGAACGGTTTCGCGCAGCTGCTCGGCCAGGCTTCGCATGATCGGCATGGCGGTTCGCTGGATGTCGACGCGGCCGAAGATCGCGAACGCCACCCCGGTCAACGACGGACCGGGCAGATAGGCCTTCGACACCGGGTCTTGCCGGACGAACCCGCGGTAGGCCAGCATCGCCAGCAGCCGATGCGCGGTGGACGACGCCACACCCAGGTAGCGGGTGGCCTCGCTCAACCGGATCTCGGGTTGCTCGCCCAACAGCAGCAGCAGTTTCAAGGCGTTGTCGACGGACTCGATCGGGTACTGCGGCGCAAGCGAGTCGGCGGCGGGCGCCTCGGCGTCCTGCTCACGCTTCCTCGGCATGACAGTGAAGGTACCCAAGGACCACCCGCCCGGGTTGCGACTCAGAGCAAGCTGAGGACGGCCGCCCCGAGCAGCCCCGCCGCGACCACCACGGCAGTCGTGGTTGCGACGGCCCGCCAACCGAAGCTGCGGGCGACCATGGCGGCGCCCGGGGCGCTCACCGCCGGGAGGGTGATCAGCAACGCACCGATCGTGCCCGACGACGCGCCCAGCAGGGCCAGCCCCTGCAGGATCGGAATCTCCCCCGCCGTCGGGATGACCATGAGCGTCCCGGCGATCGCAACGACCACCACGAGGGAAAGGCCCAGGAGCAGTCCATGGTGCGCCGGCTGACCCAAGGTGAGCAGCCAACCCCGCACCGCCCCGGCGAGCAGCACCAGCACGGCGTACTCGGGCAGCAGGAACAGACACAGGTACAGCAGCGCCCGCACGAACCTGCGCGGCCGGCCCGCGGGCTCGTCGTCGTCAGCGGCCGCGACCGTCCCCGCCGGGGCGGGCTCGCCGCCGGACGCACGCGAGACCCAGCCCACCGAGGCCGCGACTCCGAGCACCGTCGCGACTCCGACGATCGCCCTGGTCAGCGTCCATTGCCAGGGCGCGACGAAGAACAGGAACACCAGCACCACCGGGTTGAGCAGCGGGTTACCCAACCAGTAGGCGATGGCGGCCGCGGGAGTGATGCCGTTGCGCCGCAAGGTCACGGCGACCGGAGCGGCGCAACACGTGCACATCATCGACGGCATGCCCGCAAGCCCGCCGGCGAGCCCGCTGGAGACGGGGTGTCGACGGTTCAACGCGCGCGGCAGCCACGCCCGGGGCATCAACGCCTGAACCGAGGCGCTGATCAGCAGCGCCACGATCAGCGCCGGCC
>NZ_LZKD01000067.1:0-3638 GCF_001668695.1 Mycobacterium sp. E2497 | reverse complement strand
ACCTTGCGACGGTGCGCCACCTGCTAGACATGAGGTCGGGCATCAAGTTCTCCGAGAACTCCGCCGACCCGGCCGCACCGGCCGGCCCACCGCCGCCCCCGCCGCCGGTGTCCGACGTCATCAACGCGCTGCGCGCCTCGGCGGACAGCGCCAACCGCCTGGTGGCGGGCGAATCGGGCTACCGGGCGGGGCTGCTGGCCTCGATCATCGCGTCCTGCACGGCGTCGTACACGGTCGCCCTGGTGCCCGGGGGCCGACGTCTCGCTCGTCGACGACGTGGTGATCTTGCCGGCGGCCCGCGAGATCTCGGTGGACAGGGCGCGGGCGTGCGCGGCGCGCTGGCTCGCGACCACCGTCAGCGCAGCGGCGATCTGCGGTGGGTTGCCGACGGCCGCCGCGGCCGCCCCGGCCAGTGCGCTGTCCTTGCGGGCCTGGTCCAACGGCCCCAGCAGCTCTTCGACGGCCGGGGGTTTGGGCGGGGACTCGCCGCAGGCGGAGGTGACCACCCCGAGGGCAGCCAGAGCCACGCCGCCGGCGAGCACACCCCGCCGGTTGACGACGGGATCTGCGCTAGACACAAACACATCCTGCCATCGGTGCGGAGGTGGGTACGAAGCCAGGACGCGATCCGGCCGTCAGACGCGATTCCTGGCGTATCGTTGATAGCTGGCTCTCGCGGGACGGCAGCCTTCGCGTTCCGCCGGGACACTGGAGCCGCCCGCAAGCCAGCGGGGCGGCGACGCCCTCCAGCTGACCGGACAACTCAAGATGAGGAGCTCGCCGTGACCACCGGGCTACCTTCGCAGACGCAGGTGATCGAGCTACTCGGTGATGAGTTCGCGCGCGCGGGATACGAGATCGAGGACGTGGTCGTCGACGCCCGGACGCGTCCGCCGCGGATCACGGTGATCGCCGACGGCGACAAAGCCCTCGACCTGGACACCATCGCGACGCTGTCGCACTCGGCGTCGGCTTTGCTGGACGGCCTCGACGACCTCGGGGACCGTTACGTGCTCGAGGTGAGTTCGCCCGGGGTGGACCGCCCGCTGACCACTGAAAAGCATTTCCGCCGCGCCCGCGGCCGCAAGGCCGACGTCGTCCTCGTCGACGGTTCGCGGCTGACCGGCCGGATCGGCGAGACGAGCGGTGACGCGGTCGCACTGGTGGTCCGTGCGGGCCGTGACTATCGGCTGCGCCGGATCCCGCTCGCCGATATCGCCAAAGCCGTTGTCCAGGTGGAGTTTTCGCCCCCAGCTCAAGCGGAGTTGGACTTGGCGGGCCAGGCCGACAGGACGGAGGCCGGAACATGAACCGCGCCGGCGACGATGCAGAGCGTAGCGATGAGAAGGAGCGGCGCTGATGAACATCGACATGGCCGCGCTGCATGCCATCGAGGTGGATCGGGGCATCTCGGTCAACGAGCTGCTCGAGACGATCAAGTCGGCGCTGCTCACCGCCTACCGGCACACCGAGGGCCACCAGAACGACGCGCGCATCGAGATCGACCGCAAGACCGGCGTCGTCAAAGTGGTCGCCCGCGAGACCGACGAAGACGGCAACGTGATCAGCGAGTGGGACGACACCCCGGAGGGTTTCGGCCGCATCGCCGCCACCACCGCCCGCCAGGTGATGCTGCAGCGGTTCCGTGACGCGGAGAACGAACGCACCTACGGCGAGTTCTCCACCCGCGAGGGCGAGATCGTCGCGGGCGTCATTCAGCGGGACAGCCGCGCCAACGCCCGCGGGCTGGTCGTCGTCCGGATGGGGACCGAGACCAAAGCCTCCGAGGGCGTGATCCCCGCGGCCGAACAGGTTCCCGGCGAGAGCTACGAGCACGGCAACCGGGTGCGGTGCTACGTGATCGGGGTGACCCGCGGCGCGCGGGAGCCGCTGATCACGCTGTCCCGCACGCACCCCAACCTGGTGCGCAAGCTGTTCTCCCTGGAGGTCCCCGAAATCGCCGACGGGTCGGTCGAGATCGTGGCGGTGGCGCGGGAGGCCGGCCATCGCTCCAAGATCGCGGTCAAATCCAACGTCCCCGGCCTGAACGCGAAAGGGGCCTGCATCGGCCCCATGGGCCAGCGGGTCCGCAACGTGATGAGCGAGCTGTCCGGCGAGAAGATCGACATCATCGACTACGACGAGGACCCGTCCCGCTTCGTGGCCAACGCGTTGTCGCCGGCCAAGGTGGTCTCCGTGTCGATCATCGACCCGAACGCCCGCGCCGCCCGCGTGGTGGTGCCCGATTTCCAGCTCTCGCTGGCCATCGGCAAGGAGGGCCAGAATGCGCGGCTGGCCGCCCGGCTCACCGGCTGGCGCATCGACATCCGCGGCGACACGCCCGGCGGATCGGAGCCGCATTCGGCGGGTCACCCCGAAAACGGGGCCACCCACGGGATGGCGCACGACCGCTAGCGCGGCCGGCCGGCCCGGGGGCACCGCCCCGCGGGGCGGCGGCCCGCACCTCGGGCGGTTCTGACCATCGGATAAGTGACGCTAGACTGAGCCGTGATCCAGCGTGAGCCTTCGGTCTCGGCGCACAAACGTGTGGACGGACCAGTCCGGACGTGTGTCGGGTGCCGGAAGCGAGAGCTGGCCGTCGAACTGCTTCGCGTCGTGGCTGTGCCGGACGGGAACGGCGAATACGCCGTGATCGTTGACACCGGGACCAGCCTGCCGGGGCGGGGTGCGTGGCTGCATCCCGTGCCGCAGTGCGTGGAACAGGCGATTCGGCGGCGGGCTTTCACCAGAGCGTTGCGCATCAACCGTCCACCGGACACATCCGCGTTGGTCGAGCACCTAGAGTCTCTAGCAGCGCTCGACTTGCCCGGCAACAGAAGAGGCAGCAAAGAACATGAGCACACCGTGAAGTCCCGATGACTCGCATTCCTATGCGTTACAGCTAATTCCCGAGGCGCGGCCCCACGACTGTCGCCTCTCAGACAGGAGATGTAGTGGCAGGTAAGGCCCGCGTACACGAGTTGGCCAAGGAACTCGGTGTCACCAGCAAGGAAGTTCTCGCCCGGCTGAATGAGCAGGGCGAATTCGTAAAATCCGCATCATCGACGGTGGAGGCGCCGGTCGCTCGTCGACTGCGCGAATCGTTCGGGGGCGGCAAGTCGGCTCCCCACAAGACCGCGCCCAAGCCGGCCGCGAAGGCTCCCGTCAAGGGGCCGGACAAATCGCTCGACCAGGCCCTCGACAAGGCCATCGGTAACGGTGAATCGGCCGGCGCACCCGCGGGCGGGACAACGACCGTCGCCGCCCAGGCGGCCCCGGCGCCCGCGGAGGCGCCGGCGCGCCCCGGCCCGGTGCCCGGCCGCCCGTCACCGGCACAGCCGAAGCCGCCCGCTCCCGGGCAGCCGACCGGTCAGCCCCCCGCCCAGCCCGGTCCGCACCCCGGCATGACGCCGGGTCCGCGCCCCGGTCCGGCGCCGAAGCCCGGCGTCCGCACCCCGCGCGTCGGCAACAACCCGTTCTCGTCCGCGCAGCCCGTCGACCGGCCGATCCCGCGTCCCATGGCGCCGCGCCCCGGCGCGCCGCGCCCCGGCGGTCCGCGCCCCGGCGCGTCGCCCGGCAACATGCCGCCGCGGCCCGGCGGTGCCGCCGGTCAGGGCCTGTATCTTATTCACAAATCA
>NZ_LZKD01000066.1:0-65855 GCF_001668695.1 Mycobacterium sp. E2497 | reverse complement strand
CTACTGCTCGGCGCGCTCGCCACCTTCGCGATCACCGGTCTTGTCTGGACGGTCCGGGTCCAGCTTCCGCCGCCGCCCCCACCCCCGCCGGACGCCACCGCGACGGCCGTGGTGCGCCCGCTGCCGGACGGCGCCCGGGTCATCCTGGTCGCCGACACCACGCAAACCACCCAGGTGACGCATCAACTGCGGGCGCTGATGATCGGCGCGGGTGTGGTGACCCTGCTGGTCGCCGCGCTGTTGCTGGTGGCGGTCAGCCGGGTGGCGCTGCGCCCACTGGACCGGCTGACCGCGCTGGCCAACGACATCCGGACCGGTGATCGCGGGCGGCGGCTGCGCCCCGACCGTCCCGATACCGAATTAGGCCGGGCCGCAAGCGCTTTCGACGGGATGCTGGATACCTTGGAGGCTTCCGAACGCCGGGCCCAGCGTGCCGCCGACGCGGCCCGGCGCGCCGAGACGGCAACCCGGCGCTTCATGGTCGACGCCGCCCACGAACTGCGCACCCCGATCGCCGGGATACAGGTCGCCGCCGAACAACTCGCCTCCAGCGCCTCCGCGCGCGACGCGGCGGCAAGCAGCCGATCGTGCAGGTTTCGCCGGGCGAGCACGCCCAGGCTGACGTCGACGGTGACACCGAGCACCACCAACAGCATGGCCAGCAGCGCCACCACCACGAGGATCACCCGTCGCTGCAGGGACGGGGTCCGCGTCGCTCCGGCCGTCATGATCGCTGGGGCTGCAGCCGGTAGCCGATGCCGCGCACGGTGTGCAGTATCCGCGGCCCGTGGGCTTCGAGCTTGCGCCGCAGCCCACTGACGTGCACCTGGACCAGATTGGGATCGTAGGCGTCGTACCCCCAGACCGCGTTCAAGATCTGGCTTGCGCTGACGATGCGGCCGCGCTGCTCGACGAGGAAGGCCAGCAGCCGTAGCTCGGTCGCGGTCAGGTCGAGACGGCTACCGGCGCGCGCGGCGACACCGGCGTCGGCGTCCAGGGTCAGGTCGCCGACCTGGACGACTTGCGGCAGCCGTCCGCGCCTGCGCAACACCGCGCCCACCCGGGACACCAGTTCGGCCAGCTCGAACGGCTTGATCACGTAGTCGTCCGCCCCGCCGTCCAGGCCGCGGAGTCGATCCTGCAGGCCGTCGCGCGCGGTGATCAAGACGATGCCGACGTCGCCCCAGTCGCGGATCACGTCGATGAGGTCGAAGCCGTCGCGCCCGGGCAGCATGACGTCGAGTACCACCAGGTCCGGGCGCAGCCCGTCCAGCGCCTCCTCCAGCCCGTCGCCGTCACCACGGCCGACGGTGTGGTAGCCGACGTCGGTGAGCGCCTCGCCGACCATCTCGCGGATCGTCTCGGAGTCTTCGACCACCAGAACCCGGGGCGCGCCGACGCTGAAGTGGCCGGCGGCGGCCCGCGGGCAGTTCGTCATGGGTCCCATTGTCGGCGCCGGCGCTGAAGTGAACCTGAAGCGGGCGTGCCATTGTCACGGGAGTCTCAGTGGTCACAAGAATGTGGGGATGCGCGTTGACTCACCTTCGCTGGTGGCAGGAGTGGCGAATGGGGCGCCAGCTTCTTCAGGTCCGCTTCAGTTCCGGCTCCTACCGTCCGGTGCCATGACCACAAACGACGACATCGACACCCCTCCGCCCACCCCGCCCGCGGCGAATCGACCTGGTGAGCCGCGCCGCCACTCCACCGCGGTGGTAGTCGGCGCAGGGCTGGCGGGCGCGCTGATCGGCGCGGCCGGCACCATCGCGGCGATCGCCTTCGCCTGGATCGTCAGCGTCGGCCCACCCGGCCCACCGCTACCGCCCGGGCCGCCGCCGATGATGGCGCTGCAGCACGGGCCGCCTCCCCCACCGATGGGCGGACCCATGGGTGGTTTCGGGTTCGCGCCGCCGCCCGGCCCGCCGGGGCCGCCGCCACCCGGCGAGGCGCCCCCGCCACCCCCGGCTCCACACAGCTGACCGTCCTGCCGCCGTCACGATCCCCCAAATCGTGGCGGCGGCAGCCGTCGCGCCAGTAGCGTCTCGGATTACCGACATCCGACGACCGTGGGGAGCCGCATGACCTCGGACCACATCGGAACCCGCCGCTTCCCGGCCGGCGTCGCCGCCATCGCCGGCCTGGTCGGCCTACTGCTCGGCGCGCTCGCCACCTTCGCGATCACCGGTCTTGTCTGGACGGTCCGGGTCCAGCTTCCGCCGCCGCCATACCCGCCGCCGCTGTCTTCCCAGTCGGGGGGCGGATGCATCTACCCCTCGCCGCCGACACCCACGTCCGCGCCGGCCGTGATGCCCGCGCCGCCGCTACCGCACGCCTGATGGCCGGCCAATCAGCCTCTTTCCTGTCCAGCCTCGCCGCCCGGGCGCTGCGGTCGCGCCGACTCATGCGCGCACCGATCTGGCTCTACAAGGCCCGCGCGGGCGCGCTGTTCGGATCCCGGATGCTGATGCTCGAGCACACCGGCCGCAAGTCCGGCGCACCGCGCCACGTGGTGTTGGAGGTCGTCGGTCATCCGTCGCCGGACGCCTACCTTGTCGCCTCCGGCTTCGGCCGAAAGGCGCAGTGGTTCCGCAACATTCAGGCGGACCCGCGGGTGCGCGTCTACGTCGGCAGTCGTCCACCGAGGAGCGCCACGGCTCGGGTGCTTCCCCAAGACGAAGCGGACCGCGCGCTGGCCGCCTACATCAGCCGCCATCGCAAAGCGTGGGAGCAGATGAGGCCGGTGCTGGAGGAAACGCTCGGCGTTGCGATCACCGAGACCAACACCCCGCTGCCGCTGGTCGAGTTTCGCCTCGACTAACTGCGGTCGGGCCCCTTAGCCGTCATCACCGCGAACGTCGCCAGGAACATCGCCGCCGGAAGCGCGTTGACGACCTTGTCGCGGACCCGGATGTGTGCGCCGAGCGCCACGACGAAATAGATCGTCAGCATCGCCGTCGTCACCCGCGCCAGGGCCGGGAAACGGGTGACCGACAGCAACCCCACGGCGGCGGCGCCCTTCACCACCGGCAGCACGGGCCGAACGTTCTCCGGCAGGCCCACGTCGTCCAGGACCTTCTTGATCGGGGCGACCTGGACACCGCAGAGCACCGCATCCACGGCGTGGAAGGCGCCGAGCGCCACGTAGGTCTTCGGGGAAGTGAAAACGCTCATGCGGCAATCCTATTGGGCCAACTGCGGTGGCGTCCCGGGCGGTGTGCCGTCCACCGGCTGGCGGGCGCTCGCTTCGGCCTTGGCCACCGCCTGGGCGATCGCGGGATCGGTCTCGGTGGAGAACCAGTCGGCGATGTCCGCGTCGTCCGATTCGGCGGCGTGTTGGGGTGTGTCGTCGACCGGGGAGGGCTCGAACCGGAACACGCCGTCCTGACCCGGGGTCCCCAGCATCCTGGTGAACCCCTGCAGCGCCGCATTGAAGTCGCTCGGCACCACCCACACCTTGTTGGCGTCACCGCGCGCCATCTCCGGCAGGGTCTGTAGGTACTGATAGGCCAGCATCTCCGGTGTGGGCCGGCCGGCCTTGATCGCCGCGAACGTCTTCTCGATGGCCTTGGCCTGCCCCTGCGCCCGTAAGTAGGCCGCGGCGCGCTCACCCTGGGCGCGCAGCATGCGCGATTGCCGGTCGGCTTCGGCGGCCAGGATCGCGGCCTGCTTGGCGCCCTCGGCGGCCAGGATCTGCGCCTGCTTGGCACCCTCGGCCTGGGTGATCGCGGCCTGCCGGTTCCCTTCGGCGGTCAGGATCATCGCCCGCTTCTCGCGGTCGGCCTTCATCTGCTTTTCCATCGAGGCCTGAATGGACGGCGGCGGGTCAATGCTGCGCAGCTCGACCCGGGCGACCCGCAGGCCCCAGCGACCGGTCGCCTCGTCGAGCACACCGCGCAGTTGACCGTTGATCTGGTCGCGCGAGGTCAACGTCTGCTCCAGCGTCATGCCGCCCACCACGTTGCGCAGCGTGGTGGTGGTGAGCTGCTCCACACCGACGATGTAGTTGCTGATCTCGTAGACGGCCGCCTGTGGGACGGTGACCTGGAAGTAGACCACCGTGTCGATGTTGAGGGTCAGGTTGTCCTCGGTGATCACCGGCTGCGGCGGGAACGACACCACCCGCTCGCGGAGATCCACCCGCGCGCGCACCCGGTCGATGAACGGCACCAACAACGTCAGCTGACCACTGACCGTCCTGCTATATCGGCCCAGCCGCTCGATCACCGCGGCCTCCGCCTGCGGGATCAGCGCCACCGACTTGGCCACCACCACGATGGCGAAGATCACCAGGACGGCCAACAACACTAAACCAGCAACCGCACCTTGCACGCGAGTTCCTTTCTCTCCCAAGGTCTCTGGTGGTGTCTCCGGCAGCCGTTACGGGCCGCTTTTGAAGACCACCGCCGTGGCGCCGTCGATCTGTAAGACGGTCACCGATTCCCCCGGTTCGTAGACATCCCCCTCGTTGAGCGGACGCGCCGTCCACACCTCGCCGTCGAGCTTCACCTGGCCCTCGTCGCGCGAGATCCGCTCCAGCACCAGCGCGTTCTTGCCCTCCAGCGCCTCAATCCCCATCTGCGGCACGTGCGCGGGCGTCAGCTGCCGCCGCAGCGCCGGGCGAACCAGCACCAGCAGCAGGATGGACACGACCAGAAACACCGTCCCGTCCGCCCACCCCGGCCAATCCGTCAGCCAGCTGGTGATTGCCGCCGCCAGCGCACCGCCGCCGAGCATCACCAAAAACATATGACCCGTGAGCGCCTCCGCACCGGCAAGCACCAGCGCGAATATTAGCCAAAGCACCGCGGCGTGCATGCGGCCAGAATACGCGTGATCCGCCTTTGCCGGGCAAAACAACTACACTGCGGAATCGTGTGGTGTCCCAGTGTCTCGCTGTCCCTGTGGGCCAACGCCTGGCTCGCAGGCAAGGCCGCGCCCGACGACGTCCTCGACGCGTTATCGGTATGGGCGCCAAAGCAATCGGTCACCGCGTATGATGCGGTCGCCGCCGGGCACACCGGGCTTCCGTGGCCCGATGTGCACGACGCCGGGACGGTGACGCTGCTGCAGACGCTGCGCGCCGCGGTTGGCCGGTCGTCGCCCGCTTCGGGCGGCCCGGACCCCCTGCGCGGAACGATCAACGTGCTTTTGCCCGTGCCCGGTGACGTGCGCGGGCTCGCCCCGGGGACGCAGTTCGAGCGTGACGCCCTGGCCGCGGGTGAGGCGATCATCGTCGCCAGCCCGGCCGAGCCCGCCACCGCCGTAGGCCTGGTTCCCGAGTTCTCCTACGGCGACGAACCCGAGGACTTCCCCGAGCCGTACGCGCTGTCCTGGACGGTGTACTCGCTGCCGGGTGCGCCGGTGCTCGATCACTACGAGCTGGGCGATGCCGAATACACGCTGCGGTCGGCGGTGCGGTCGGCCGCGGACGCGCTCGGCGCCATCGGGCTGGGATCGGCCGCCGCCGACATCGACGATCCCCGGGGCCTCGTCGAGCAGCTGCTGGAATCCGCACGGCAGCACCGGGTTCCCGACCACGCGCCCACCCGCGCGCTGCGGGTGCTGGAGAACGCCGCGCACGTCGACGCGATCATCGCGGTCAGCGCCGGGCTCAGTCGCTCACCCGATTCACCGGAGCGTTTCGCCGCGCCCCTGGTCGCCGGCCCCGAGCCGTTCGGAACGCAATCCTCCTCGGAGGCACGGATCGCCAGCGACGCGCTGCGCCCGCTGACCGCCGTCGTGCGCTCGGCGCGGATGGCCGCCGTCACCGCGATCCTGCACTCGGCGTGGGCTGACTAGTTGTACTCGTCTTCCCGCACGCAGTGCGGCGGCCGGCACGGCGCACCGTCGACGCTGGCCAGACAGCCGGGCACCGGGTCCGGCCCGACAACCCGGGCCGGCTCGCGGCCGGCGCGCAGTTCGTCGATCAGATCGGCGGCCAGCCGGGCGAATCGCCGATCGGCGTTGGGCGTGGCGGCCCGCGCGAACGCCAGCCCGGCCGCGTCGGCCTGGGAGCGCAACTCCTCGTCCAGATCCCACACCACCTCGATGTGGTCGGCGACGAACCCGATCGGACAGACGATGGCCGCCTCCGTGCCCGAGGCGGCCAGCGCGCAGAGGTGATCCTCGACGCTGGGCTCAAGCCACGGCACCTGCGGCGGGCCCGACCGCGACTGCCAGGCCAGGTCGTAATCGGCGTAGCCGGCGGCGGCCGCGACAAGCCTTGTGGCGTAGGCGACTTGACGACTGTACAGCCGCGGGCCGAGGCGCTGATCGGCGGCCACCGGGACCGAGTGCGCGGTGAACACCAGCCGGGCGCCGGCGGGCATCTTCGCGGCCGCGGCCGTGACCGCGCCCGCGAACATCTCGACGAAGAGCGGGTGGTCGAAGTACGGCCGCAGCTTCACCAGCTCGGGCGCTGTCGCCCCGGCCTCGCGACGCGACCGGGCGATGTCTTCGGTGTACTGCGTGCAGCTCGAGTAGCCGCTCCACGCCGACGTGGTGAACACCGCGGCACGACGAACACCGTTGTCGCGCATGGCCTTCACGGTGTCTTCGACATAGGGCGCCCAGTTGCGGTTGCCGAAATAAACCGGCAGGTCCTGTACCGCCTCAAGCTCGGCGATCAGGGCGCGGTTGATGCCGTTGATCGGTGATACCCCACCGAAGTGCAGGTAATGCTGGGCGACGTTGTCCAGGCGTTCGGGCGGCACGTTGCGTCCGCGGGTGACGTTCTCCAGGAACGGCCGCACCTGCTCGGGCCCCTCCGGGCCGCCGAAGGACAGCAGCAGGACGGCGTCGAATTCCATTAGGGCTTACAGTAACTGGGTGCTGGCGCCGCCGTCGGCGAAGATGATGGTGCCGGTGGTGGCGGGCAGCCAGTCAGAGAGCACGGCGCACACGGTCTTTGCGACCGGCGTGGGGTCCTTCATGTTCCAGCCGATCGGTGCGCGCTGGTCCCAGCCCTCTTCCAGCAGTTGCATCTGAGCGCCGGCCTCCTCGCCGAGCGCGCCACCGACGATCGCGGACATCGCCAGCGTCCGGATGGGGCCCGCCGCAACGAGATTGGAGCGCACCCCGAACTTGCCGGCCTCGCGGGCGACGAACCGGTTGACGGATTCCAGCGCGCTCTTGGCCACGGTCATCCAGTTGTAGGCGGGCATGGCGCGGCTGGGGTCGAAGTCCATGCCGACGATCGAGCCGCCGGGGTTCATGATCGGCAGCAGCGCCTTGGCCAGCGAGGCATACGAATACGCGGAGATGTGGATGCCCTTGGAGACGTCCTCATACGGGGCGTCGAAGAACGGGTTGATGCCCATCCCGGTCTGCGGCATGAAGCCGATCGAGTGCACCACACCGTCCAGCTTGTTGCCCTCGCCGATCTCGGCGGTGACCCGCTCGGCCAGGGTCCTCAGGTGCTCCTCGTTCTGCACGTCCAGTTCGATCAGCGGGGCCTTCTCCGGCAGTCGGTCGGCGATGCGCTGGATCAGCCGCAACCGGTCGAAGCCAGTGAGCACCAACTGGGCGCCCGCCTCCTGGGCCACCTTGGCGATGTGAAACGCGATCGACGAGTCGGTGATGATCCCGGAGACCAGGATCCGTTTGCCGTCGAGCAGTCCTGCCATGTCCGTCCTTAATGTGCTTGATGTCGCGGTTGACGTCCTTGTCGGGGGTAATTCAGTGGCCCATGCCCATGCCGCCGTCGACGGGAATGACCGCGCCGGCGATGTAGCTCGCATCCTCGGACGCCAGGAAGCTGACCGCCCCGGCGACCTCCTCGGCGGTGCCGACCCGCTTGGCCGGGATGAATTCCAGTGCGCCCGCCTGGATCCGCTCGTCCAGCGCGCGGGTCATCTCGGTGTCGATGTAGCCGGGGGCGACCACGTTGGCGGTCACCCCGGCCTTGGACAGCTCGCGGGAGATCGAGCGTGCCATACCGATCAGGCCGGCCTTGGCGGCCGCGTAGTTGGCCTGGTTGCCGATGCCCCACATGCCGGACACCGACCCGATGAAGATGATGCGGCCGAACCGCTTGCGCTGCATGCTGCGCGACGCCCGCTGGGCCACCCGGAACGCCCCGGTCAGGTTGGCGTCGATGACCTCCTCGAAGCGCTCCTCGGTCATCCGGATGAGGAAGGCGTCTTTGGAGATGCCGGCGTTGGATACCAGCACCTCGACCGGACCCTGGTGCTCCTCGACCTCTTTGAACGCGCGGTCGACGGCCTCGTTGTCCGTGACGTCACACACCACACCGAAAAGCCCCTCGGGCGCCCCGGATCCGCGGTGCGTGACGGCCACCTTGTGGCCGTCGGCGGCCAGCCGCTGCGCGATCGCCAGTCCGATGCCTCGGTTTCCGCCCGTCACCAGGACTGAGCGGGATACGAATGCGGGTTTGCCGCCGGTGGCGGTACTTTCGGTGGTGCTCTCGGTGGCCGTGTCAGTCACCCCGTCAACCTATCGCCTGGGGTTGCCGTGACCGTAATGTCCCCCCTTTCGCGCCGCGAGCGTAGCCACGCTGCGAGTTTTAGGTCGGGATTTCGCAGTGTGGTTACGCTCGCGCGCGATGTCGGTGGTCGTCGGCACACTTCCGCCGTGACAGACGCCTTCCTGGGCAGTGAGGCCCTGGCTGTCGGGGCGTTAACACCCTACGAGCTGCGCAGTCGGTACATAGCCCTGCACAAAGACGTATACGTGCCGAAGGACGCCGCGCTCACTGCGGTGTTGCGGGCGAAGGCATGCTGGTTGCGTTCGCGGCGGCGCGGTGTGCTCGCCGGCTTCTCGGCCTGCGCGCTGCACGGCTCGAAGTGGATCGATGCCACGTTGCCGGCCGCAATCATCGACACCAACCGCCGTCCTGCCGCTGGAGTGGAGATCTGGGGAGAACGCATAGAGACCGACGAGATCGCCGTGATCAGCGGCATGCGAGTCACATCGCCCGCGCGCACCGCGCTCGACCTCGCGAGGCGCTGCCGTTCGGGTGTCGCGGTCGCGGCTATCGACGCCCTGGTGCAGGCGACGGATCTGAAGATGGCCGACGTCCAGCCCTTGGTCGACCGATATCGGGGTCGTCGAGGTATGAAGGCAGCGCGCGACGTCCTGCAACTCGTCGACGGTGGGGCACAATCACCGAAGGAAACCTGGTTACGCCTGCTTTTGATTGAGGCTGGATTGCCCCGTCCCCAAACGCAAATCCCAGTTCTGAACGAATGGGGCTGGGCCGAGGCGTATTTGGACATGGGTTGGGATGACATCAAGGTCGCCGCGGAGTACGACGGCGACCAACACCGGTCCAGCCGCTATCACTACGTGAAAGACATTCGCCGTCTCGAGAAACTGGAACGCCGTTACGGGTGGATCGTGGTCCGCGTCGTCGCTGAGGACCACCCCGACGACATCATCCGCCGGGTGCGCGAGGCACGCGCTTCGCGAGCGTAACCACACTGCGAAAATTCGGGCCAGATTTCGCAGTGGCGTTACGCTCGCGGGCCAAGAGGGCCCACCGAGGCCAAGGGGTCGAGGGCCCACCGAGGCCAAAGGGGTCTAGGCGCGCGAGCCAAAGGGGTCTAGGCGCGCGAGCGAAGAAACCTCAGGTCGGGAGGCGGCGGTTGATGAGCAACGCCGCCAGGGCCGCAAGCGCCAGCACCAGCGCACCCAACCGCACCCAGCCCATGCTGGCGTCGCCCTTGATCGTCTCGTAGCCGATCTGCTGCTGCAGCGTCGCGTAGACGGCCTTCAGCTCGGCGAGGCTGGCGGCGTTGTACCAACTGCCCCCGGAGAGCTCGGCGACCTTCTTCATCGTCGAGTCGTCGACGGGCACCGGCTGCCGCTGGTCGTTGATCTCGACGAACCCGTACGGCGTGCCGAACGAGATCGTCGAGATCGGCACGCCCTGATCCTTGGCGGTGCGCGCGGCGGTGAAGGCGCCCTTGGGGTTGTCCGGATTGGTCGGCATCGTCTCCTTGCCGTCGGAGAACAACACGATGCGCGCCGGCGGCGGTGTGTCGCCACCCCCGATCACCGCGCCCACGGTGGCGATGGCCTGCAACGCGGTGAAGATGCCCTCGCCCGTCGCTGTGCGGTCGGCGAACTGCAGCTTGTCCAGGGCGTTCTTCGTCGCGTCCCGGTTGGTCGTCGGCTGCACCAGCACGGTCGCGGTGCCCGCGTACTCGATCAGCCCGAGGTTGATGCCCGGCGTCAGCTCGTCGGCGAACTGCTTGGCCGCCTCCTGGGCGGCCGCCATCCGGTTCGGCTGCACGTCGGTGGCTCGCATCGACTGCGACACGTCGATCACCAGCATCACCACCGCGCGGTTGCGCGGAATCCGCACGTCGTGCGTCGGCCCGGCCATCGCGATCGTGAACAGCACCAGCGACGCCACCAGCAGGATCGCCGGCACATGCCGCCACCGGGGAGGCCGCTCGGGGGCGACGCTTTCCAGCAGCTCCATGTTGGCGAACCGCAGCATGCGCCGCTGCCGCGCCAACTGCATCACGATGTAGAGCGCGGCGAGCCCGACGACGACGAGCAGGAACAGGAAGAACCACGCATGTTCGAAACCCGACAACGACATCGGGCCGAGGAGCGGCAACGTCACTGCCGCCCCGCCAATGCACCGCGCCTGCGGGACTCGACGAACCGGACGATGTCCGCGATCCAGTCGCGGTCGGTGCGCAGCGTCAGGAGCGGGGCCCCGCAGCTGCGGATGGTGCGCGCCACCTCGGCGCGGTGCGCCGCGGCGGCCTTGGCGAAGTCGTCGCGCAGCTGGGCGTCAATGGTGAATTCGCGGGTGACCCCGGACTCGGCGTCCTGCAGCACGACATCGCCGATGTCGGGCAGCTCGACGTCGCGGGGGTCCAGCACCTCGATCGCGAGCACCTCGTGACGAGCCGAGATCGCGCGCAGCGGACGCATCCAGTTGATCGGCCCCAGGAAGTCGCTGATGATCACCGCCATGCCGCGGCGCCGCTCCGGGCGGCGCAAGGCGTCGATGGCGGTGGCCAGGTCCCCGCGCACCCCCACCGGCGCCCGGGGGGTGGTGGCGATGGTGCGCAGCAGCGTCTGCTCGTGCTGGCGCCCCGAGCGCGCCGGGACGCGCTTCATCGTCGCGCCGTTGGCGATCAGCGCCCCGAGCCGGTTGCCGCCGCCGCTGTTGAGGAACGTGATCGCGGCCGAGGCCGCCACCGCCAGGTCCCGCTTCTCGCACCCCACGGTGCCGAAGTCCAGGCTGGCCGACATGTCGACCACCAGCCAGGTTTCCAGCTCGCGGTCGGCGATCATCTGCCGGACGTGCGGGTGCGTGGTGCGCGCGGTGACGGCCCAGTCCATGCGCCGGACGTCATCGCCTGGCTGGTACTCGCGCGACTCCCCCGGCTCCGAACCCGGCCCCGGGATCAGGCCCAGGTGGTCGCCGTGCAGGACGCCGTCGAGCTTGCGCTTGACCGTCAGCTCGAGTTGCCGCAGCGCCGCCGCCAGCTTCGGGTCGACGATCTGCCCGCGCTGCATCGATGGCGGATGTGCGATCGCCGCCGGCTGCTGGGGCTCGGTCACCGACCGCTGGCCGCGCCGGCGGGCTGCATCACCGGGGGCACCGACTGCCCTTGCTGCGGAACGGCGTTGACCTGCGGCAGGGCCACCGTCTGCAGCACCCGGTTGATGACGATCTCCGGCGAGATCTCGTCGGCGAGGGCGTCGTAGGTGAGCACCAGGCGGTGCCGCAGCACGTCGGGGATGACGTCCACGACGTCTTGCGGGATCACGTAGTCGCGGCCGCGCACCAGCGCCAGCGAGCGCGACGCCGCGATGATGCCCAGCGACGCACGCGGGGACGCCCCGAAGGAGATCCACGTCTTGACGTCGTTCATGCCGAGCTGTTCGGGGTGGCGGGTGGCGGTCACGACGCGCACCACGTAGTCGACCAGCGCATGGTGGACGAAGTTGTTGGCCGCGATGTCCTGCAGGCGCAACAGGTCGCCGGTGGCCATGATCTGCTTGGGCTCGGGCGGGCGCACACCCATCCGGTAGATGATCTCCCGCTCCTCCTCGGGCGTCGGGTAGCCGACGTTGATCTTGAACAGGAAGCGGTCGCGCTGGGCCTCGGGCAGCGGGTAGACGCCCTCGTGCTCGATCGGGTTCTGGGTGGCCATCACCAGGAACGGGTTGGGCAGCGGGAAGGTCTTGCCGCCGATCGACACGTGGCGTTCCTGCATGACCTCCAGCAGCGCCGACTGCACCTTGGCGGGCGCGCGGTTGATCTCGTCGGCAAGCAGGAAGTTGACCACCACGGGGCCGAGTTCGGTGTCGAACTCCTCCTTGCCCTGCCGGTAGATGCGGGTACCGATGATGTCGGTGGGAACCAGGTCGGGGGTGAACTGGATGCGGGCGAACGTGCCGCCGACGACCTTGGCGAAGGTCTCGACGGCCAGCGTCTTGGCCACGCCGGGGACACCCTCGAGCAACACGTGCCCCTTGGAGAGCAGGCCGACCAGCATCCGCTCGACGAGCTGGTCCTGCCCGACGATGATCCGCTTGACCTCGAAGATGGCCCGCTCGAGGGTGTGGACTTCGGCGGCCAGGCCGTTACCGGCACCACCCGACGGCGCCTCATGGGCCGGCGGGCCGGACTGTCCGCCCGGGCCCGGGTAACCGCTGGCGCCCGGGGGCGGCCCACCTGCTGCTGTCATCAATAACCCTCCACAGCTCATTCGGACACGACTGCTTGCAACACCACTGTCGTGGGGCCGCGACGTGCCCGCGTCCAACTATTCCAGGCCCGCCGGATTCCGTCGACGCTGGTGGTTCGCCCCCGGCAACCGGTGGGGCGGACCGCGCCTGGATCAGTACTCGATGATCCTAGTCAGGAACGGCGTCATGCCGGGCTTGCGAACCGGGCTGACGGTCACCTTGCCGGCGAGGCTGGACGCCTCCAGCATCTGCCCGTTGCCCAGATACATCGTGACGTGCTGGCCGCCGTTCGGGCCGTAGAAGATCAGGTCGCCGCGCCTGGCCTGGTCCGGCGGGATGTGCCGGCCGGCGTTGTACTGGTCGCCGGAGAACCGCGGGATCAGCACGCCGACGCCGGCGAAGCCGTACCGCATCAGGCCCGAGCAGTCGAAACCGGTGATGTTGGCGCCGTCGCCGACGCCCTTGCTGGGACCGTCCAGCGAGCCACCGCCCCAGGAGTAGGGAACGCCCATCTGCGATCCCATCCGCTTGATCACGTATTCGATGGCCTGCCGGCCGTAGACGCGGGGAATCTTGCCGCCGGGGTTGGTCGGGGCGGCCGCGGTGGGAGCGGGATCCCCCAGGATGTTGATTCCGAGGCCGCCGAGGAATTGCCTGCCCAGGTCCATCGTCGTTTGGGTCGCCTGCGCGGTGGCCTGCAGCGACGCGTTGGCGACCGCGAGCGGGTCGCCGGGGGCGCCGGCGCTGATCGTCGCGGGCAGGGTGGGGTCCCACGCCCCGGGGTCGGCCGCGGCCGGGGCGGACCCGGAGTAGGCCACAGACAGCAGCAGCCCGGTCACCACGGTGGTGATCCAGGCGAAGTTGATCAGACGAATCCGCTTGTGGTGCATGGCTTTCCGTTCACTTCTCATTCGTTCACCACTCGATGTAGCGGACCACGTAGGGCGTCATGCCGCTGGTGCGCACCGGTGCGACGCGGACTTTCAGACCGATGTCGGGAGCCTCGAGCATCTGGCCGTCGCCGAGGTAGATGGTCACGTGCTGGCTGCCGCCCGGCCCGTAGAAGATCACGTCGCCGCGGCGCATCTGCGAGGACGGGATCTTGCGGCCGAGGTTGTACTGCGAGCCCGAGTAATGCGGCAGCTTGATGCCCACCCCGGCGAACGAGTACAGGACCAGGCCCGAACAGTCGAAGCCGGTGATGCCGGCCCCGGAGTCGATGCCCTTGCTCGGGCCGGCCGCGTTGCCGCCGCCCCAGGAGTAGGGCACGCCGATCTGCGACATGCCGCGGCGGATCACGTATTCGGTGGCCTGCCGCCCGTACACCCGCGGGATCCGGCCGGAAGTCCCGCCGGGGGCCGCGTTGGTGATGCCGGTGTCGTCGGGCTTGAGGATGCCGAGCTGCTGCAGGAAGTTGCGGCCCAGGCCGGCGGTGACCTGCGTCGAGGTGGCGGAGATGCCCAGCACCTGGTTGATCACCGCGATCGGGTCGCCCGGCACGTTGGCGCTGGGGATCATCGGCAGCGTGGGGTCCCAGGCGCCGTCCCAGCGGCGGGCCCCGCCCTGCGGTGCCGGCGCGCCCGGCGAGCCGGTCTCCCACCGGTCGCCCGATGCGGGGGCGGCGGGTCCGCCGGGACCCGTCGACCATTGCCGTTTGGCCGCTTCGAGTTTGGTCTGCGCCTCGTCGCGTTCGGCGGCCAGGCGAGTGATCTGTTCGCGTTGTTCGTCGAACTTGCGCTTGGAGTCGGTCAGCGCCGCCACCGCGGCGTCCTGGCTGCCCTTGGCGTCGGCGGCGGCCTTGTCGGCCTTCTGCTTGGCCAGCCGCGCCGCCGATTCCTTGTTCACCTGTTCGGTGCGCGCCCGCTGCAGCTTGGCCATCACCGTCTGGGAACTCGCGGACAGGGTCTTGGCGGCGGCCTGGGTGGCGATGATGTCGTCGGGGCTGCTGGCGGTCAGGTAAGCGTTCGAGGGGCCGTTCATGTAGGTGGCCGCCGCGAACGTGTCGAACCGCTGCTGCGCCGCGGCGATCGCGGCGTTGGCGTCTTTGACCGCCTGCTGGCTTGTCTCCAGGTCGTGCTGGGCCGCCGCGGCGTTGTCCCGGGAGGTCTCGACGTCGACCAGCGCCTTGTTGACGCTTTCCTGTTCGGTCTGGATTTCGGCGCTCAGGTTTTCCAGCCGTTGGTTGGCCTTGGCGACGTTGGCGATCAAGCCGGCCAGGCTGTCCGCGGCGGGATCACCGTGCGCGAGCCCCGGCGTGCAAAGCAGCAGGGCCACGCTCACCACCGATGGCACGACCGGCCGGACCAGCCTCGCGACCGGCCTCACAGCGGAGCCCCGGCGTGTGCGTGTCATTCGACTCAGGTCTCCTACGGCTCAACGTGACGGGCGGCGCCGGCCACGAAGTTCACAAAGGGCGCCAAAGACAACAGCAGCATCATTTGCACCGTACGTCACACTTTTGGGCGTGCAAACGCTCCGCCGAAATCGCACTCTCTACGTGCGTTTAATGTGACCGAACGGTGACCTACCGTGTTTGCCGCGCGGTGGCAGCGCGACCCCGGTGACCGTGTTTCGGCCGAGGCGGACGCGCCTGGCTAGGCCGTGTTGGTGGGCGTCACTTCCTGCGCCCCCGCCGAATCCGCCGGGGTTGCTGAACGCTTGCTGCGCAACTGCAGGAAGCGGGTCCCGACCGCCGCCGCGAGCACGGCGAGCAACAGGAAGATGGTCAGGCCCGTCCAGGGAAATTCCGGGGCTTCCAGCTCGTTGAGGAAGTGCTGGGCCGAGACGATCGGATTGCCCGTCTTGGCGTGATCCTCGCCGGCCTCGAGCGTGACGCGCGGGAATTGCGTGCTGTAGCTCCCGACGTAGCTCGTGCTCAGGGTCAGGACGGTGGCGTCGTGATAGTCGGCGCCGACCACCGTGGAGATGTCGCGCAGCGGGGTGTCGTTCGGAGGGTTGTGGTCGAGCAGCACGATCTTGAGGTTGATGCCGTGCGCGTGGGCTTCGTCGACGATGTGCAACAGGCCGGGCATGTCCGCCGCCGGCGCGCTGACGCCCGTGGCGGCGACCTGGGCCTTGACCGCGGTCATGTCGACGTCTTGCGGGATGTAGACGGGTAGGGCCGGGTGCCAGGTCATGATGTCCCTCCTGCCGTAGCGCTACAGGCACCGTACGCGACTTCGGTTCGGGGGGTTTAAACCGTCGACTCAGGCGATAAGACTTGGGGAGTACGGGTGCCCCTTTTAATGCAGGACAAGCGTACTGTTAATGTTGCACCGCACCGCCGACACGGCCCGTCGGTGGAAGAACTTAATCCTCGGGAGTTGAAGTGAGCAAAGAAGATTCTGTGAACTCGTTCGGAGCACGCGACACCCTCAAGGTCGGCGACAAGAGTTATCAGATCTACCGTCTCGACGCCGTCCCCAACACCGAGAAACTCCCCTACA
This sequence comes from Mycobacterium sp. E2497, assembly GCF_001668695.1. NCBI lineage: Bacteria > Bacillati > Actinomycetota > Actinomycetes > Mycobacteriales > Mycobacteriaceae > Mycobacterium > Mycobacterium sp. E2497. The sequence goes on along the minus strand of NZ_LZKD01000066.1, from coordinate 49,731 downwards.
GCCTCAAGGTGCTGGCCGAGAACCTGCTGCGCAACGAGGACGGCAGCAACATCACCAAGGACCACATCGAGGCCATCGCGAACTGGGATCCCAAGGCGGAGCCCAGCATTGAGATCCAGTACACGCCGGCCCGCGTCGTCATGCAGGACTTCACCGGGGTGCCGTGCATCGTCGACCTGGCCACCATGCGGGAGGCCATCGGCGACCTCGGCGGCAAGGCCGAAAAGGTCAACCCGCTGGCGCCGGCCGACCTGGTGATCGACCACTCGGTGATCGCCGACCTGTTCGGCACCGCCGACTCCTTCGAGCGCAACGTCGAGATCGAGTACCAGCGCAACGGCGAGCGCTACCAGTTCTTGCGCTGGGGCCAGGGCGCTTTCCGCGATTTCAAGGTGGTGCCGCCGGGGACCGGCATCGTGCACCAGGTCAACATCGAGTACCTGGCCAGCGTCGTGATGGAACGCGACGGAGTCGCCTACCCCGACACCTGCGTGGGCACCGACTCGCACACCACCATGGTCAACGGCTTGGGCGTGCTGGGCTGGGGCGTCGGCGGCATCGAGGCCGAGGCCGCCATGCTGGGTCAGCCGGTGTCGATGCTCATCCCGCGGGTGGTCGGCTTCAAGCTGACCGGTGAGATCCAGCCGGGCGTCACCGCGACCGACGTGGTGCTGACCGTCACCGAGATGCTGCGCAAGCACGGCGTGGTCGGCAAGTTCGTCGAGTTCTACGGCGAGGGCGTGGCCGAGGTGCCGCTGGCCAACCGCGCCACCCTGGGCAACATGAGCCCCGAATTCGGTTCCACCGCAGCGATTTTCCCGATCGACGAGGAGACCATCTCCTACCTGCGGTTCACCGGCCGCAACGAGGAGCAGCTGGCGCTGGTCGAGGCCTACGCCAAAGAGCAGGGCATGTGGCACGACCCCTCCCACGAGCCGGCCTTCTCCGAATACCTCGAACTCAACCTCTCCGACGTGGTGCCCTCGATCGCCGGGCCGAAGCGCCCGCAGGACCGAATCGCGTTGTCGGATGCCAAGTCCACCTTCCGCGCGCAGATCGGCGACTACGTCGGCGACGACCCCGACAAGAAGGAGTACTCCAAGCTCGACGAGGCGGTCGACGAGTCCTTCCCGGCCAGCGACCCCGGGGCGCTGGAGAACGGTCACGCCGACGACGCCCCGAAGTTCGAATCGGCGGCGGCGCATGCCAAGGGCCGGGTGAGCAACCCGGTGCGCGTGAAGTCCGGCGACCGCGGCGATTTCGAGCTCGACCACGGCGCGGTGGTGATCGCGGCGGTCACGTCGTGCACCAACACCTCCAACCCCGAGGTGATGCTGGGCGCGGCGCTGTTGGCGCGCAACGCTGTCGAAAAGGGGCTGGCGTCCAAGCCGTGGGTGAAGACCACGATGGCGCCGGGATCGCAGGTGGTCCACGACTACTACGAAAAGGCCGGCCTGTGGCCGTATCTCGAGAAGCTCGGCTTCTATCTGGTCGGCTACGGCTGCACCACGTGCATCGGCAACTCCGGCCCGCTGCCCGAGGAGATTTCCAAGGCGATCAACGACAACGACCTTTCGGTGGCCGCGGTGCTGTCCGGTAACCGCAACTTCGAGGGCCGGATCAACCCCGACGTGAAGATGAACTACCTGGCGTCGCCCCCGCTGGTGGTGGCCTACGCGTTGGCGGGGACCATGGACTTCGATTTCGAGAACCAGCCGCTGGGTACCGACAAAGACGGCAACGACGTCTTCCTGAAAGACATCTGGCCGTCGCAGAAGGACGTCTCGGACACCATCGCCTCGGCGATCAGCCAGGAGATGTTCACCAAGAACTACGCCGACGTCTTCAAGGGTGACGAACGGTGGCGCAACCTGCCCACGCCGAGCGGCAATACCTTTGAGTGGGACCAGAATTCGACGTATGTGCGCAAGCCCCCGTACTTCGAGGGCATGGCGGCGGAGCCCGAGCCGGTCAAGGACATCACCGGCGCCCGGGTGCTGGCCCTGCTGGGCGACTCGGTGACCACCGACCACATCTCCCCCGCCGGCGCCATCAAGCCGGGCACCCCTGCGGCGCAGTACCTCGACGAGCACGGCGTGGAGCGCAAGGACTACAACTCCTTCGGCTCCCGGCGCGGCAACCACGAGGTGATGATCCGCGGCACGTTCGCCAACATCCGGCTCCGCAACCAGTTGCTCGACGACGTGTCGGGGGGCTACACCCGCGACTTCACCCAAGACGGCGGCCCGCAGGCGTTCATCTACGACGCCGCGCAAAACTATGCGGCGCAGAACATTCCGCTGGTGGTCCTGGGCGGCAAGGAGTACGGGTCCGGTTCGTCGCGGGACTGGGCGGCCAAGGGCACCCTGCTGCTGGGCGTGCGGGCGGTGATCGCCGAGTCGTTCGAGCGCATCCACCGCTCCAACCTGATCGGCATGGGCGTGATCCCGCTGCAGTTCCCCGAGGGCAAGTCCGCCAAGGAATTGGGGCTGGACGGCACCGAGGTGTTCGACATCACCGGCATCGAGGCGCTCAACGACGGCAAGACGCCCAAGACGGTGCGGGTGAAGGCGGCCAAGGAGTCCGGCGATCCGATCGAGTTCGACGCGGTGGTGCGCATCGACACTCCGGGCGAGGCCGACTACTACCGCAACGGCGGCATCCTGCAGTACGTGCTGCGCAACATGCTGAAGTCGGGCTAAGCAACCGGCCAACTCCGGCCCATGCCAAAAGTCAGTGAGGACCATCTGGCGGCGCGCCGCCGCCAGATCCTCGACGGCGCCCGCCGCTGCTTCGCCGAACACGGCTACGACAGGGCCACCGTGCGGCGGCTGGAACAGGCGATCGGGATGTCGCGCGGCGCGATCTTTCACCACTTCCGGGACAAGGACGCGCTGTTCTTCGCGCTGGCACACGAGGACGCCGAGCGGATGGCCGACGTGGCGTCGCGCGAGGGCCTCATCCAGGTGATGCGCGACATGCTCGCCGCCCCCGACCAGTTCGACTGGCTGGCCACCAGGTTGGAGATCGCGCGCAAGCTGCGCAACGACCCGGACTTCAACCGCGGTTGGGCCGAGCGGTCCGCGGAACTGGCGGCGGCGACGACCGATCGGTTGCGCCGGCAGAAGGAAGCGCAACGGGTGCGTGACGACGTGCCCGGCGACGTGTTGCAGTGCTATCTGGAGTTGGTGCTCGACGGCCTGGTGGCGCGGCTGGCCTCAGGCGAGGACCCGCGGCGGTTGTCCGCCGTGCTCGACCTGGTGGAGAAGTCGGTGCGGCGCAACGAATCCGGGGATTCCGTACCGCGCGAGTAGCGCGGCGACGCTACGCCCGCGCGGTCCGCGACGTGTGGTTGGGGCCACCCCGGCCGCGCATCGTGGTGCCCGCCTGCAGCAGCAGGGCGTGAACCGATCCGTACGATCTCCCGGTGCTGGCCGCCAACGTGCGGATGCTGGCCCCGCCCTCATAGGCGTTACGCAGCTCGAACAACAATTGCTCGCGGGTCTTCTTCGACCTCTGCAGCGTCCTTTTCATGGATGCCCTCCGCGCCCGAACACGATCGCAAGCACCAAGAGTAAAAAGCCGGCGCCGCCCGCGGGCCGATTTGACCGAAGTCAGGCGAGCTCGATGAGATCCCGGTATTCGTCGGACCAGAAGTCCTCGGTGCCGTCGGGCAGCAGCACCACGCGCTGCGGGTCCAGCGCCTCGGCCGCCCCGGGGTCGTGCGTCACCAGGACCACCGCACCCTGATAGCTGCGCAGCGCGTCGAGGACCTGTTCGCGCGAGGCGGGATCCAGGTTGTTCGTCGGTTCATCGAGCAGCAGCACGTTGGCCGTGGAGGCCACCAGGCCGGCCAGCGCGAGCCGGGTCTTCTCCCCGCCCGACAGGGTGCCCGCCGGCTGGTCGAGTTGCGGGCCGCTGAACATGAACGCGCCCAACAGGCCGCGCAGGTCCTGCTCCCCCGAATCGGGCGCTGCGTGCCGGATGTTCTCCCACACGCTCGCGTCGTTGTCGAGAGTGTCGTGCTCCTGCGCGAAGTAGCCCATGCGCAAACCGTGCCCCGGCTCCAGCCCGCCGGTGTCGGGCTGCTCGGTGCCGGCCAGCAGTCGCAGCAGCGTGGTCTTGCCGGCGCCGTTGAGGCCCAGCACCACCACCCGAGAGCCGCGGTCGATGGCCAGGTCGACGCCGGTGAACACCTCCAGCGAGCCGTACGACTTGCTCAGTCCCTTGGCGACCAACGGTGTGCGCCCGCACGGGGCGGGGGTCGGGAACTTGATGCGGGCCACCTTGTCGGCCACTCGCTCCTCGTCGAGCGCGGCCATCATCCGATCGGCACGGCGCAACATGTTTTGCGCCGCAACGGCTTTCGTGGCTTTGGCGCCCAGCTTGGCCGCTTGGGTGCGCAACGCGGAGGCCTTGCGTTCGGCGTTGGCGCGCTCGCGGCGGCGGCGCTGTTCGTCGGTGGCCCGGGCGTCCAGGTACTTTTGCCAACCCATGTTGTAGACGTCGACCTCGCCGCGCACGGCGTCCAGAAACCACACCCGGTTCACGACGTCGGCGAGCAGCTCGACGTTGTGGCTGATGATCACCAGGCCGCCGGTGTGGGTCCGCAGAAAATCACGCAACCAGCCGATCGAATCCGCGTCCAGGTGGTTGGTGGGCTCGTCGAGCAGCAGCGTGGTCGACGACCCAGCACCGGTGTCCGACGCGGCGAACAGGATGCGCGCCAGCTCCACCCGGCGGCGCTGCCCACCGGACAGCGTGCGCAGCTTCTGCGTCAGCACCCGGTCCGGCAAGCCGAGGCTCGCGCAGATGCGGCTGGCTTCACTCTCGGCGCCGTAGCCGCCCAACGCGACGAACTGCTCCTCGAGCTGTCCGTAGCGGCGGATGGCGCGGTCGCGGGCGTCGTCGTCGGCGACCTCGGCCATCAACGCCTGCTGCTTTTCCAGGTCGGTGAGCAGCACGTCCAGACCGCGGGCGGACAGGACCCGGTCGCGGGCCAGGACTTCGAGGTCGCCCTCTTTGGGATCCTGTGGCAGATAACCGATTTCACCGGCGCGCGCGACGGATCCCGCATACGGTTCGGTCTCGCCCGCCAGGATGCGCAGGGTGGTGGTCTTGCCCGCGCCGTTGCGACCGACCAGCCCGATGCGGTCGCCGGGCTGCACGCGCAGGTCCGGGCCGTCCGGTGAGAGCAGAATGCGCGCACCAGCGCGGACCTCGAGGTCCGTGGCCGTGATCACATCTACTCCCTTGTGTGGTGGCTATTTGTCGTCGGTGAACACCGGCGGCCGCTTTTCCGCGCGCGCAGCAACCGCTTCTTCGAAGTTGGCGGTGAGCAGACGAACGAACAGCTGGCCCAAGCCTTCGGCTTGCATGTGCCCTTCCAGGCTACCGGCGTCCAGTCCACTCCACAGTGTGCGCTTGGTCAACTCGATTCCCGGCCGCGAGAACGCCGCGATCCGCGCCGCAATCGCGTAGCAGGTGTCCAGCAACTGCTCGTCGGGCACCTGGCACGACACCAGCCCGATGCGCTCGGCCTCCTCGGCGGTGACGTCGCGTCCGGTCAGCATGATTTCAAAGGCCCGCGACGAGCCGATGGCCCTGGGCAGCAGGTAGCTCAGCCCCAGTTCGCTGGCGGTCAGGCCGTTGTTGATGCCGGCCGCGCGAAAGTACGCGCCGGTCGAGGCGACCCGGATGTCGCAGGCCAGCGCCAGGCACAGCCCGCCGCCGATGGCCGGGCCGTTGACCGCGGCGATCACCGGCTGGTGGAGGCGCCGCAGCCCCAGGATGACCTCGTCGAGGACCTCCATGGAGCGCAGCGCGTAAGTCGGGCGGGTCAGCCCCTCGACGTGGGGCACCGAGCCCGCGGACTTGTGGTCGGCGCCAGAGGAGAACCCCCGGCCCGCCCCGGTCAGCACGACCACGCGCACGGAATTGTCGTACCGGACCTTCTCGAGGGCCTCTTTGAGCGGCACCATGACGTCGAACGCCATGGAGTTCATCCGCTCGGGACGATTGAGGGTTATCAGCGCGACGCCGGGCCGCGGGTGCTCTACCAGTACCAAGCTCACCCAAGCAACCTAGCGCGTGGGGTGCGCAGCCCCGACGATGGCGGGATCCTCTAGTTTCGAAGTCGGAATTTGGAGAAATTTCCAAGTTTGTCATCGCGTACGCACGGGTAAAGCAAATCGCCCCTCGTTCTCACGGTTTAGGAAGCTAATGCTCAGAGCACGCATCGAGGGCTTCAAGGAAGCCTGTTTTCTGTTCCTGGGCACGCTAGCTGCTCTGCCTGCCTCACAAGTAGGCCTGCGGTACCCCATCCCCCGTCCAGACGCCAGTGCAGTACCCCGCGGCGAGCCGGCTGTCGGTGGGACTTCGTCGCCGACCTCGGCGGCCGTGGGTACGTGGGTCACCACCCCCACAAACACATCGGCAGCGGCGTGGATGCGCCGGGATCCCCCGCCGCATGCCATACCCGTAGAAGGTGCGGGGCACGTCGCGCCGCCGGAGGGTGCGCCGATTCCGGCCTCCTGACCGTTCGCTCCCCCGATTCGCGGGATCGCGGGCCTCGGGGCCGGAACTATTCGGCCTGGCCGGCCTGGGCCGCGTCCACGTCGAATGCCCTGATCTGCTGGACCAAGTCTTCGAGGGCCGCGGGCGGCAGCGCGCCGGCCTGATTGAACAACAGTTTGCCCTTCTTGAAGGCCATCAGCGTGGGGATGGACCGGATCTGGGCGGCCGCGGCCAGCTGCTGTTCGGCCTCGGTGTCGACCTTCGCGTGCACGATGTCGGGATGCTTCTCCGAAGACGCCTGGAAGGTGGGCCCGAACTGGCGGCACGGTCCGCACCACGACGCCCAGAAATCGACGAGGACGATGTCGTTGCCCTCGATGGTTTCGTTGAACTTCTCAGCCGTGAGATCGAGTGTTGTCACATTTGCTCCAACGCCGGAACCCGGCGCGGTGTTCCCGGTCGACGACGGCGGTGCGTGCGCCGCCGGGTCGTCGCAACCGCATCGCCGGATTCGCCTACGGCCCAACGCAACCGCGCGCGCCCGGTTCGGCACGACGACACCGGGTCGTAACCTGCCTGCGGCCCGCCGTAGGTTACGGTTGCGTACGTTTTCCCACGTCGGAGACACTGATGCGGACGATCCGCCGCCTCGAGGACCAGTGAGGGAATCGCGTTGGGCCACTACATCGCAAACGTCCGCGACATCGAGTTCAACCTGTTCGAGGTTCTCGGCGTGGGCGCCGTCCTGGGCACCGGCCCGTACGCCGACCTCGACGAGGACACGGTCCGGACGATCCTGGACGAAGCCGCCCGCCTGGCCGAAGGCCCGGTTGCGGAAACCTTCGCCTTCGCCGACCGCAATCCGCCGGTGTTCGACCCGGCCACCCACACCATCAGCGTGGCGCCCGAGTTGGCCAAGACGGTGGAGACGATCAAAGAGGCCGGCTGGTGGCGGCTGATGCTCGACGAACAGATCGGCGGCATGGCCGCGCCGCCGCCGCTGGCGTGGGGGGTCAACGAAATGATCATCTGCGCCAACCCTTCTGCCAACTTCTTCTGCCTCGGCCCGCTGATGGCGCAGGCGCTGTACGTCGAGGGCAACGAAGAGCAACGGCGCTGGGCCGCCGAGGGTGTGGAGCGTGGGTGGGCGGCCACCATGGTGCTCACCGAACCCGATGCCGGCTCCGACGTCGGCGCGGGCCGCGCCAAGGCCATCGAACAACCCGACGGCACTTGGCATATCGAGGGCGTCAAGCGCTTCATCTCCGGCGGCGACGTGGGTGACACCGCCGAGAACATCTTCCACCTGGTGCTGGCCCGACCGGAGGGCGCCGGCCCGGGCACCAAGGGGCTGAGCCTGTTCTACGTGCCCGAATACCTCTTCGACCCGGAGACGTTCGAACTTGGGCCCCGCAACGGCGTTTTCACGACGGGCGTGGAACACAAAATGGGGATCAAGTCCTCCCCCACATGCGAATTGACTTTCGGCGCAACGGATGTGCCCGCGGTCGGCTACCTGGTGGGCGACGTGCACAACGGGATCGCGCAGATGTTCACCGTGATCGAGCACGCGCGCATGACGATCGGCGTCAAGGCCGCCGGAACCCTGTCCACCGGTTACCTCAACGCGCTGGCCTTCGCCAAGGAACGGGTGCAGGGTGCTGACCTGACGCAGATGTCCGACAAGACCGCGCCGCGGGTCACGATCATGCACCACCCCGACGTGCGTCGCAGCCTGATGACGCAGAAGGCCTACGCCGAGGGCCTGCGGGCGCTCTACATGTATGCCGCCGCCCACCAGGAAGACGCTGTCGCGCAACACGTTTCGGGTGCCGATCACGAGATGGCGCACCGGGTGGACGACTTGCTGCTGCCGATCGTGAAGGGTGTGAGCTCCGAACGGGCCTACGAAGTCCTGACCGAATCGCTGCAGACGCTCGGCGGTTCGGGCTTCCTGCAGGACTACCCGCTCGAGCAGTACATCCGTGATTCCAAGATCGATTCGCTCTACGAGGGCACCACGGCGATCCAGGCGCTGGACTTCTTCTTCCGCAAGATCGTCCGCGATCGTGGCGAGGCGCTGCAGTTCGTGACGGCTCAGATCACCGCGACGATCGACTCCTGCGACGAGGCGCTCAAACCGCAGGCCCAGCTGCTGCAGACCGCGCTCGACGAGGTCACGGCGATGACGGGCGCGTTGACCGGTTACCTGATGTCCGCCGCGCAACATCCAAGTGAAATCTACAAAGTCGGGCTCGGATCGGTGCGGTATCTGCTGGCGGTGGGCGATCTGCTCATCGGCTGGCGGCTGCTGGTGCAGGCCGGCGTCGCCAACGCCGCGCTGGCGGACGCGGCCGGCGACGACCTGGCGTTCTACCAGGGGAAAGTTGCGACCGCGGCGTTCTTCGCCAAGAACATGCTGCCGAAGCTCACCTCCCTGCGCAAAGTCATCGAGTCCATCGACGACGACGTCATGCGGGTTTCCGAAAACGCATTCTGAGTGCGCCCGGATTACACACAGGTTAGCTACAGGTTCGGCGGGTAAACCCTTTCGTTGGTCCTGACCACGATTGGAGAAGCGTTGATGTCTGCCAGCAGTCACACGGCTCTATTCACCCGCGTCGCGGTAGTCGCCGTCGCGGGAACCACCGCGTTGTCCATCGCCGCCTGCGGCTCGTCCAACAAGTCCAGTCCGCCGTCGACGTCGACGTCCACCGTCACCTCGACCACCACGTCGCCGGCGCCGGCCGCCGGTGAGGCGCGGGTCAGCGGCCTGATCGCCTCGGTGGCGGGCAATTCCGTTCAGGTGACCCAGGAGGACAACGCCACCGCCGCCGTGAACTTCACCGCGACGACCAAGGTCACCGAGGTCACCCCGGCCGCACTCACCGACGTCACCACGGGCAACTGCGTCACCGTCCGGCCCACCAAGGAGGCGCAGGGCGGGCAGCAGGTCACCGCGGCGTCGGTGAAGGTCAGCCCGTCGGTCAACGGCACCTGCCCGAAGCCCAAGACGGCGCCCGGTGGTTCGCCCAGCCCCGCCCCGTCCGGTGCGCCGACGCCGCCGCCGGCACAGCCTGCGTCCGTGCAGGGAGCGGTGGCTTCGGTCACCGGTAACACCATCAACGTCACGGGCACTGACCCGAGCGGCAACACCACCCAGACGGCCGTGACGGTCGACGACAAGACCAGGTACATGAAACAGTCGCCGGCCACCACGGACGCGATCGCGCCGGGCAAGTGCCTCACCGCGCGCGGAACCAAGGACAGCAGCAGCGCGCTGCAGGCGACCAGCATCAACGTCCGGCCGGCCACCGACGGCAAGTGCGGGGGCCCGGCCAAGCCGCCGCACGCCCACGGCTGATCGCGGCCGCACGAGATTACCGTCACACCAGGCGGGCGCGAGGTGATATCCGCGCCCGCCTGGGTATTCGCTGGCGATGGCCAGCCCGCGTTCGGAGGTGTGTCGATGCCCACCACTTCGGTGAACCGGCGGTTGGCGCGGCTCGCGCTCGTCGCCGTCGTCGCGGTGGTCCTGCTGGGCGTCGCCATGTGCCGGTCGAGTGACACGACCACCGGCAATACCGCCAAACCGGCGGCGGCGGCCGCGGCACCGCCCAGCGCGGTGCCGCCGAGCGCGGCGCCGTCGGCGGCACCCCCGCCCGTGGGCAAGGACTACGTGGAGGGCATGGTCCAGTCGGTGGCCGGCGACAAGATTCAGCTCAGAACGCGCAGCGGTTCGGCGACCGTGGACTTTGCTCCTGCGACACCGGTCTTCCAGGTTGCCCCGGCCAAGCTCCCAGATGTCACTCCGGGTAGCTGTGTCAACGTGCGAGCCACCCCGCAGAGTTCACCGGCCGCCGGCGTTACCGCGCAGACCGTCATGATCACGGCGCCCGTCGACGGCAAGTGCCCGCCGCCGGCCGGCTTCTACGGCACGGTCGCGTCGGTGTCGGGAAACACGATTGCCGTCAACGGGATTGGGCCGGGCGGCCCCACCACGGTGGCGGTCACCGACGCGACGTCCTACAAGAAGCAGACGATCAGCAACACCCAGGCGATCACGAACGGCACGTGCATGGGGGCCCAGGGAACGAACGACGGTAGGGCGCTGCAGGCGACGACAATCAGCCTGCAGACGTGTCCGCCGATGGGGCGCCCGCACCACCACCTGCACCTGCCCCATCTGCCCTTCCACCTTTAGCGGCGATCGCAAGCGCGGCGAAGCCGGGCGCAGCGGGTCGCCGCCATCGGGCCTAGCGGCGATCGCAAGCGCGGCGAAGCCGGGCGCAGCGGGTCGCCGCCATCGGGCCTAGCGGTGATCGCAGCGCGGCGAAGCCGGCCGGGGCAGCGTTCAGACGGTGAAGCCGAGGGCGCGCAGCTGCTCGCGTCCGTCCTCGGTGATCTTGTCCGGACCCCAGGGCGGATTCCACACCCAGTTGATCCGCAGATCGTCGACCAGCCCGCTGCTGACGAGCGCGCTGCGGGACTGGTCCTCGATGACGTCGGTCAGCGGGCAGGCCGCCGAGGTCAGCGTCATGTCGAGCAGGGCGACGGTGCCCTCGTCGCCCTCCTCCACGTTGAGGCCGTACACCAAACCGAGATCGACGACGTTGATGCCCAATTCGGGGTCGACGACGTCGCGCATCGCCTCCTCGAGGTCGGCAAGAAATTCGTCACCCGGTGCGGCGGTCTCGCTCATCCTTCTCCTCCTCGAAGTCGGCGCCCCTGTCCGCGCAAGCCTGGGCCAATGCGTCCTTGAACGCCATCCAGCCCAGCAGAGCGCATTTCACCCGGGCCGGGTATTTGGCCACCCCGGCGAACGCGATGCCGTCGCCGAGGACGTCCTCGTCACCCTCGACGGTGCCGCGCGAGGACACCATCTCGGTGAATGCGGCGACGGTGTCGAGCGCCTCCGGCACGGTCTGCCCGATCACCTGCTGGGTCAGCACCGAGGTGGCCGCCTGGCTGATCGAGCAGCCTTGCCCGTCATAGGAGACGTCCGCGACGCGCTGACCGTCGTCGGACAGGGCGACCCGCAGGGTCACCTCGTCACCGCAGACCGGGTTGACGTGATGGACCTGCGCGCCGAACGGCTCCCGCAGCCCGCGGTGCTGCGGATGCTTGTAATGGTCCAGGATCACGTCCTGATACATCTGCTCGAGGCGCACCGTCATTCTCTCCCAAAGAATTCGAGCGCGCGTCGCACGCCGGCCACCAGTCGGTCGACCTCGTCGGCGGTGTTGTACACGGCGAACGACGCCCGGGCAGTCGCCGCCAGCCCGAACCGGCGGTGCAGCGGCATCGCGCAATGATGCCCCACCCGCACCGCGACGCCGTCGTCGTCGAGCACCTGCCCGACGTCGTGCGCGTGCACCCCGTCCACGATGAACGAGACGGGCGAGCCCCGGTTCTCCATCGTGGTCGGGCCGACGATCCGCACGCCGTCGATGCGCGAGAGCCCGTCGATGGCCGCGGCGACCAGCTCGCGCTCGTGCGCCTCGACCGCGTCCATGCCGATGCCGCCCAGATACCGTGCGGCAGCACCCAACCCGACAACCTGGGAGGTCATCGGCGTGCCGGCCTCGAACCGTTGCGGCGCCGGCGCGTAGGTGGACGCCTCCATGGTCACCGTCTCGATCATCGACCCCCCGGTGAGGAAGGGCGGGAGTTCCGACAGCACCTCGCGACGGGCATAGAGCACGCCGACCCCGTTGGGCGCCAGCATCTTGTGCCCGGAGAACGCGGCGAAGTCGACGTCGAGCGCGTGCAGGTCCACGGGCTGGTGCGGCACCGACTGGCAGGCGTCCAGCACCGTCACCGCCCCCACCGCCCGGGCGCGGCCGACCAGTTCGGCCACCGGCGCCACCGCGCCTGTCACGTTCGAGTGGTGGCTGAAGGCAACGACTTTCACGCGCTCGTCGAGTTCCAGCGAGTCCAGGTCGATGCGCCCGTCTTCCGTGACGCCGTACCAGCGCAGCGTGGCGCCGGTGCGACGGGCCAGCTCCTGCCACGGGACGATGTTGGCATGGTGCTCGAGTTCGGTGGTGACGATGACGTCACCCTCATCGAGGGCGCGCTCAAACCTGTTGTCCCCCAGCACGTATGACGCCAAGTTGAGCGCCTCGGTGGCGTTGCGGGTGAACACCAGTTCGTCGGCACCGGCGCCGACGAACGCCGCGATGTCGGCGCGGCCCTGCTCGTAGGCGTCGGTCGCCTCCTCCATCAGCTGGTGCGCACCACGATGCACCGCGCCGTTGGAGGTGATCAGGAACTCGCGCTCGGCGTCGAGCACCTGCAGCGGGCGCTGCGACGTCGCGCCGGAATCCAGGTACGCCAACTGCTTTCCGCCGCGCATCACGCGCTTCAAGATGGGGAAGTCGGCGCGGATCGCGTCGACGTCCAGTGCTGTCCCCGCCATGGTTACGCCCCTGCGGCCGCCGCCGCTTCGGTGAAGCGCACGTAGCCGTTCTCCTCGAGTTCGTCGGCCAGCTCCGGACCGCCGGATTCGACGATCCGGCCACCGACGAAGACGTGCACGAACTGCGGGCGGATGTAGCGCAGGATCCGGGTGTAGTGGGTGATCAACAGGATGCCGCCGTGCTCCGCCTCGGCATAGCGGTTGACGCCCTCGCTGACCACCCGCAGCGCGTCGACGTCCAGGCCGGAGTCGGTCTCGTCGAGGATGGCGATCTTCGGCTTGAGCAGCCCCAGCTGCAGGATCTCGTGGCGCTTCTTCTCGCCACCGGAAAACCCTTCGTTGACACTGCGTTCGGCGAACGCCGGGTCGATGTCGAGGTCGGCCATGGCGGCCTTGACCTCCTTGACCCAGTGCCGCAGTTTCGGCGGCCCGCCGCGGACGGCGGTCGCCGCGCTGCGCAGGAAGTTCGACATCGACACACCCGGGACCTCGACGGGGTACTGCATGGCCAGGAACAGGCCGGCGCGGGCGCGCTCGTCGACGCTCATGTCCAGCACGTTCTGGCCGTCGAGCGTGATCGACCCGGATGTCACCCGGTACTTCGGGTGACCGGCGATCGCGTAGGACAGTGTGGACTTGCCTGACCCGTTGGGCCCCATCACCGCATGCGTCTCACCGGATTTCACGGTCAAATTGACGCCGTTGAGGATGGGGATCTCGCGGCTTCCCTCGGGGGCGTTGGGGTCTTCGACGCTGACGTGCAGGTCCTTGATTTCCAAAGTCGTCATTATGCCGTTGTCTTCTCCGTGATTTCCAGTTCGTGTTCGATGGCGGCGGTCAGGCGTTCCCGGATGTCGGGCACGGCGATCTTCGAGATGATCTCGCCGAAGAAGCCGCGCACCACCAGCCGCCGCGCCTGATCTTCGGGGATGCCGCGGGCCCGCAGGTAGAACAGTTGCTCGTCGTCGAAACGCCCCGTGGCACTGGCGTGTCCGGCACCGACGATCTCGCCGGTCTCGATCTCCAGGTTGGGCACCGAGTCGGCGCGCGCCCCGTCGGTGAGCACCAGGTTGCGGTTCACCTCGAAGGTCTCGGTGTCGGTGGCCTCGGCGCGGATCAGCACGTCGCCCACCCAGACGGTGTGCGCGTCGGGCCGCTGCGACGACGGATCCCCTTGCAGCGCACCCTTGTAGAGCACGTTGGACTTGCAGTTGGGCTGCGCGTGGTCGACCAGCAGCCGCGATTCCAGGTGCTGCCCGTCGTCGGCGAAGTACAAGCCCAGCAGCTCCGCGTCCCCGCCCGGGGCGGCGTATCGCACGTTGGCCGACATCCGCACCACCTCGCCGCCCAGGGTGACGGCGACGTGCCGCAGCACCGCGTCCTTACCCAGCCTGGCGTGGTGCGCGCTCACGTGCACCATGTCGTCGGCCCAGTCCGCGACCCACACCACGGTGAGCCGGGCGGCGTCGCCGACGATGAATTCGACGTTGTCGGCGTAGGTTCCGCTCCCCCGGTGGTCGATCACCACGACCGCCTCGCCGAGTTCGGCGACGCTGATCTGCAGGTGCCCGTAGGCGACGGCCCCCTCCCCGGGGCCCGTCACAGTGATGTTGACCGGCTCGGCGATCCGCGTGTCCCGCCCGACGCTCACCAGCGTCGCGGAATTAAACGACGAAAACGCTTGCGCAGCAACCCGATCGGTGGGTACACCGCCGCGGCCCAGCCGCTCGTCACCACGGCGGACGGTCTCGACCTGCACGCCGGGCTGTTCGCGGACGCTGATCTGCGCCTTACCGGTGGCCTGGGCCGAGCCGTCGTGCAGCCCCCGGAGTCGCCGCAGCGGGGTGAACCGCCAGATCTCGTCGCGCCCGCTGGGCACCTCGAAGGCGTCCACGTCGAAGGACGCGAACAACTCACCCTTGTTCAGGGCAGCAGCAGCCGTCATCCGACCGCGCCCTCCATCTGCAGCTCGATGAGCCGGTTGAGCTCCAGCGCGTACTCCATGGGCAGTTCCTTGGCGATCGGTTCGACGAAGCCACGCACCACCATCGCCATCGCCTCGTCCTCGGTCAGCCCGCGGCTCATCAGGTAGAACAGCTGGTTGTCGCTGACCTTGGACACGGTGGCCTCGTGGCCCATCGTGACGTCGTCCTCGCGGATGTCGACGTAGGGATAGGTGTCGCTGCGGCTGATCGTATCGACCAGCAGCGCATCGCATTTCACGCTGGAGCGCGAACCGTGCGCGCCCTTGTTCACCTGCACCAGGCCGCGGTAGGAGGTGCGGCCGCCGCCGCGGGCCACCGACTTGGAGACGATGTTGCTCGACGTGTTGGGCGCCAGGTGCAGCATCTTGGCGCCGGCGTCCTGGTGCTGGCCCTCGCCGGCGAAGGCGACCGACAACACCTCACCCTTGGCGTGCTCCCCGGTCATCCACACCGCCGGGTACTTCATGGTCACCTTGGACCCGATGTTGCCGTCGACCCACTCCATAGTGGCGCCGGCCTCCGCGCGGGCCCTCTTGGTGACCAGGTTGTAGACGTTGTTCGACCAGTTCTGGATGGTGGTGTAGCGGCAACGGCCGCCGGGCTTGACGATGATCTCCACCACCGCCGAGTGCAGCGAGTCCGACGTGTAGATGGGCGCGGTGCAGCCCTCCACGTAATGCACGTAGGCGTTTTCGTCGACGATGATCAGCGTCCGCTCGAACTGACCCATGTTCTCGGTGTTGATCCGGAAGTAGGCCTGCAGCGGGATGTCGACGTGCACGCCCGGCGGGACGTAGATGAACGAACCACCGCTCCACACCGCGGTGTTCAGGGCGGAGAACTTGTTGTCCCCCGCCGGGATGACGGTGCCGAAGTACTGCTGGAAGAGCTCGGGATGTTGCCGCAGACCCGTGTCGGTGTCGACGAAGATGACGCCCTGGGACTCCAGGTCCTCGCGGATCTGGTGGTAGACCACCTCGGACTCGTACTGCGCCGCGACACCGGCGACCAGGCGCTGCTTCTCGGCCTCCGGGATGCCCAGCCTGTCGTAGGTGTTGCGGATGTCCTCGGGCAGGTCATCCCATGAGGCGGCCTGCTTCTCGGTGGACCGCACGAAGTATTTGATGTTGTCGAAGTCGATGCCGGACAGGTCCGAGCCCCAGTTCGGCATCGGCTTGCGGTCGAAGATCCGCAGCGCCTTCAGTCGCGTCTGCAGCATCCAGTCGGGTTCGTCCTTCTTCCCCGAGATGTCGCGGACCACCGCCTCGGACAGCCCGCGCTGCGCGCTGGCTCCCGCGACGTCCGAGTCCGCCCAGCCGTAGCCGTAGCGGCCCAACGAGGCGATGGCCTGCTCCTGGGTCAACGGCCCGTCTGCCGTCTTGATGGCCTGCTGGGCCTCGGGCGTGAGGGTCATAACGACGCTCCTTCGATGCTCGTGGTGTCGCGACGCGGGCTGGGCGCCGGGGTCAGTGGTACGTGGGTGGTGCAGGCGCAGTTGCCGTTGACGATGGTCGCCAACCGCTGCACGTGGGTCCCGAGTACCTCGGCCATGGCCTGCTGCTCGGCTTCGCACAGCTCCGGGAATTCCTCGGCGACGTGCGACACCGGGCAGTGGTGCTGGCAGATCTGCACGCCGTGGATCGGGCCGCCGACACGTGCGGTGGTGGCGACGTAACCCGCCTTGGTGAGCGCACCGGCCACGCGCTCGGCGGCGGCCTCGACTTCGGCGTCGTCGTCGCTGCCGGCGGCCGGCACGCCGCCCAGGATCGCGTCGACGCGCCGCCGGGCGAACGTGCGGACGGCGTCCTCCCCGCCGATCTCGCGCAGCTGCCGCATGGCCGCCACCGCCAGGTCGTCGTAGGCGTGCTCGAGCTTGGCGCGGCCCGCCGCCGTCAGCCGGAAACGCTTGGCTGGGCGGCCGCGCCCCGCCTGCTGCCAGGCCGCGGCGGGTACCGACTCGGCGTCGCCCGCCTCGATCAGTGCGTCGAGGTGGCGACGCACGCCGGCGGCCGCCAGCCCGAGCCGGTCGCCGATCTCACCGGCGGTGATCGATCCGGACTCCAGTAGCAGGCGCACGATGGCGCGGCGGGTGTGACCATCCCGTGCCGCCGCGGCCGCCACGCTCACGGCGGCGTCGTCGATGCCGGTCCGGATTTTCACAACACCAGTGTGACGCAATTCCGGGGATCGGTCTACCAAGGGTGCCCTGAGCGGCGGTTGCGCTGGTCACACTACGCCCACGGCGAAAGACCATTGGCACCGACGATGGGACCTTCGCCCGTAGTACGCGGCCCACCGCGCCGAATAGCGTCGGCGGCGGTAGTGAAGGAATCAACCCCAGGAAAGGAACTGGCATGCCTGACACGACTGAATCGACGTCCATCGCATCGCGTTCGACCGACCTGCTCGACGAGGTACGCGAATCGGCCAAAGCCGGCCAGCACGCCGCGGCGGAGGCGCTTCGGGCGTTCCACAAGACCCTCGACGACGCAATCCCGGAGGCGGTGCAACCGCTGCGCACCAGGATTGTCGACGCCGCTATCGAACTGGCCGACAAGCTTGTCGCCGCCCAGTATCAGTTCAACCGCAGGCTGGTCGCGACCGCGGACCGGGCGTTGAGCAAGGCCGACGGCGAAGAGAAGTAGCCAGGAACGGGGGCGCGTGGCGGATCAGACGCTTTGCTGCGCGCCCCCTTCGGCTATAGCCGAAGCCGCGTCGCGGGCTAATCCCGCTGTGGCCGAACGCAATTCGTCGGCGGAATCCAGCCGTGCGGAAAACCCGACCCGGGCGTAGGCCACGCCGCGGGGGGTGTGCACCCGCAGGTCCAGGCCGTAGCGGTCGACGCCCGTACACAGTGCGGTGTCGGTGTCGGGGTAGCCGCCGAAGATTCGGGCCATGGCAGCCAAGGCGTCGGCGTGATCGGCGTTGAGATGCGCGACGGCCCTGGCGACCACCGGCGCAACCGGGTCGGGAGCAGCGGCGGCGTACTGATCGCCGGTGGCCGAGTCCATCCGGCCGTACCCGCCCACCCACCGCAACCGCTGAATCCTCAGGACCCAGAGGCTGAAGTCGCTGAAGTCCAGGTAGTACCGGGCAGCGGGGACCGCGGCCAGGTATGCCGCCCGGGCGTCGTCGTGCGCCGAACCCGTGGGCTTCGCAACCAGCCCGGCGAGGGTGATCCGGCTGCCGGCCAGCGGGTCGGTGTCGCCGCTCGCCGCCACGATCGACAGGCTGGCCCTCGGGTCGCGCGCGAGGTTACGGCCGTGCTCGGCCAGGCTCGAGACGCAGAGCACGGGCATGCCGTCCAGCAGTCCGTAGGCCACCAACGACGCCCACGGGTCGCCGTCGGCGGTCAACGTGGCCAGCGTGGCGGCGTTGGTGGCGGCGGCGATGGTGCGGGCCTGCTCCGCCGCGGACGGGCGGGCGTCGTTGGCCGGCGGGTACAGGGGTGGCGGCACGGAGGGTGCGTCCCCGAGGTCGCCATGGTCGCGAATCGCCACGAACGAGAGGCTACGCGTGAGCAATCCCGATCCGCCGTGGACTGGTCTCAGCCGATCGGCCGCCACGCGCCGATTGCGGCGTCCCGGTACCAGCCGACCCGGTCCCGGACCTGGACTCCGCTGAGGTTCTGGGCGCTGACCCGGCTGTCGATGATGTGGTCGTCGTCGACGTAAATGACCACGTGCGAGGCCTGGTTGGCATTTCCGTTGGGGTGCAAGTAGATCAAGTCCCCAAGCTGGAACGGCCCCTCTGTCGGGATGCGCCGGCCCATCGGACCGGCGGTGCCGTCGGCTTGTTGGTGGACATTGCCGCCGAACTTGATGCCCAGACCGTAGTTGTAGACCCAAGCGGTGAAGTTCGAACAGTCCAGGCCTCGTCCGGGACCCCAGGCCGTCAGCCCGGGCGGAGCGTCGGCATCGGGATTCTCCTCGGACACACCGGCATACGTCGGGGCCGGTGGCTCCCAGCCGGGGATGTGATGGTGGCGGTATTGCAGCCCCAGCGGGTTGCCGGGCGCGTAGATGTAGCGCATCGCCACCGCGAGGATCCGTTCCCGCTTCCAGGTCGCCGGATCGCACCGCGCATCCTGCGGAATGCTCGGCGGCGGCAGGGTTTTTGCGCGCGGTCCCCATCCCCGGTTCACGTATTGGCCCTCGGCATCGGTGCGGTACCACTGGGCCGGCGGGTCGTCGGTTTGCGGCAGCGCGTCGCGGCCGGCGAAATCCGCCGTCAATGAACCCCAGGTGCAGGAAAAGCGGTAGGACACCTCACCGTGGTCGCCACGGGCCGGCCCGGCCGGCGTCCAGGTCGGAGCCGCCAGGCACAGCACGGCCGTGACGGCGACGGCGAGCCGGCGGGCGGGGAGCCCCCGGCAGCTAAGCTGCACGGATGGCAGCCCGCCACCACGCGCTGAGCTCATCGATCGCCAGCCTGCATGGCGACGAGCAAGCGGTGGGCACGCCGCTGAACGATACCGAGCTCACCGCCCTGCAGCGCACCCGACTGTTCGGCGCCACCGGCACCGTCCTGATGGCCATCGGCGCGCTGGGCGCCGGGGCCCGGCCCGTCGTGCAGGACCCCACCTTTGGGGTGCGGCTGCTCAACCTGCCGTCCCGGATCCAGACGGTGTCGTTGACGATGACGACCACCGGCGCGGTCATGATGGCGCTGGCCTGGCTGATGCTCGGCCGATTCGCGCTGGGTAGCAGAAGGATGTCGCGCGGCGACCTGGACCGCACCCTGCTGCTGTGGATCCTGCCCCTGCTGATCGCGCCGCCGATGTACAGCAAGGACGTCTACTCCTACCTGGCCCAGAGCCAGATCTCCCTGGAGGGCCTCGACCCCTACCGGGTCGGCCCCGCCTCCGGGCTGGGCCTGTCGCACGTGTTCACGCTGTCGGTCCCCACGCTGTGGCGCGAGACGCCGGCGCCCTATGGTCCGCTGTTCCTGTGGATCGGGCGCGGCATCTCGGCGGTCACCGGGGAGAACATCGTCGCCGCCGTGCTGTGTCACCGGCTGGTCGAGCTGCTCGGCGTGGGGCTGATCGTGTGGGCGACTCCCCGGCTGGCCCGGCGCTGCGGCGTGGCCGAGGTGAGCGCGCTGTGGCTGGGCGCGGCCAATCCGCTGCTGATCATGCACCTGGTCGCCGGGGTCCACAACGAGGCGTTGATGCTCGGGCTGATGCTGGCCGGGGCCGAGTTCGCGCTGCGGGGAATCGACTCGCCGCGGCTGTGGCCCGCCTCCTGGCGGCCCGGCGCGGATTGGGAGCCGTTGGGCATGCTGCTGGCCGGCGCCGTGCTGATCACGCTGTCGTCGCAGGTGAAGCTGCCGTCGTTGCTGGCGCTCGGGTTCGTCACGATGGCGCTGGCCTACCGCTGCGGGGGGACCCTGCGTGCCCTGCTGCTGGCGGGCGGCGCGATGACGGTGCTGTCGCTGGCCGTCATGGCGGTCGTCGGCCGGGCCAGCGGGCTCGGGTTCGGCTGGATCTTCACCCTCGGGACCGCCAACGTGGTGCGCAGCTGGTTGTCGCCGCCGACGCTGCTGGCCCTGGGCACCGGGCAGGTGGGGATCCTGCTGGGACTCGGCGATCACACCACCGCGGTGCTGGGGCTCACGCGCTTTATCGGTGTGCTGATCATCACGGTGATGGTGGGCTGGCTGCTGGTGGCCGTCTTCCGCGGCCGGTTGCACCCGATCGGTGGACTGGGCGTGGCGCTGGGCGTCACCGTGCTGTTGTTTCCCGTCGTGCAGCCCTGGTACCTGCTCTGGGCGATCATCCCGTTGGCCGCCTGGGCGACCCGCAGCGGATTCCGGGCGGCGGTGATCGTCATGACCCTGGTCGTCGGCATCTTCGGGCCGACGGCCAACGGGGACCGCTTCGCGTTGTTCCAGATCGTCGACGCCACCCTGGCCAGCACCGTCATCGTGGCGGCGCTCATCGCGCTGACCTACACCCGACTGCCGTGGCGGCGGCTGCCGGCCGAGGACGTCGAAACGCCGCCGGAGCCCGTCGCGACCGCGCCGGAACAGGCCCCCCGGGCCACCCCTCGCTCCCAGGCGCTGCCCGACGCCTACGCTGATTCCACGTGAGCTCGGACGTTCCTGAAACAGTCGTGCGACTGCGCGGGGTGAGCAAGCACTACGGATCCACCACGGCCGTTGCCGATCTCGACCTCGAGGTGCACGCCGCCGAAGTGCTCGCCCTGCTGGGCCCCAACGGGGCCGGCAAGACCACGACGGTCGAAATGTGCGAGGGCTTCGTGCGACCGGACGCCGGCACCATCGAGGTGCTCGGGCTGGACCCGATCGCGGACAACGCCCGCCTGCGCACCCGCATGGGGGTCATGCTGCAGGGCGGCGGCGGCTACCCCAGCGCCCGCGCCGGCGAAATGCTCAACCTGGTCGCCTCCTACGCCGCAGACCCGCTTGACCCGGCGTGGCTGCTGGACACCCTGGGCCTCACCGACGCCGCCCGCACCACCTACCGCCGGCTGTCCGGCGGGCAGCAGCAGCGGCTCGCGCTGGCCTGCGCGCTGGTCGGCCGGCCGGAGCTGGTCTTCCTCGACGAGCCGACCGCGGGCATGGACGCGCACGCCCGGCTGCTGGTGTGGGAACTGATCGACGCGCTGCGCCGCGACGGTGTGACGGTGGTGCTGACCACCCACCAGCTCAAGGAGGCCGAGGAGCTCGCCGACCGGCTGGTCATCATCGACCACGGCGCGACCGTGGCCGCCGGGACTCCCGCCGAGCTGATGCGCGCGGGCGCCAAGGACGAGTTGCGGTTCACCGCGCCGCCGCGGCTCGACCTGTCGCTGTTGACCGCCGCCCTGCCGGAGGAATACCGGGCCAGCGAGGTGACGCCGGGCGAGTATCTGGTCGAGGGCCCGGTCGACCCGCAAGTGCTGGCCACCGTCACGGCGTGGTGCGCGCGGATCGACGTGCTGGCCACCGACATGCGCGTCGAGCAGCGCAGCCTCGAGGACGTGTTCCTCGACCTCACCGGCAGGAAGTTGCGGCAGTGACCGAATCGAGCGTCTTCCCTTCGGGAACCTTCAAACCCGACCCGCGACCCGCTCCCGTGCCGCGGATGCTGGCCGCCCAGTTCGACCTGGAGCTCAAGCTGCTGCTGCGCAACGGCGAGCAGCTGCTGCTGACCATGTTCATCCCGATCACGCTGCTGGTCGGGCTCACGCTCTTGCCGCTCGGGTCGTTCGGCCACAACCGCGCCGCCACGTTCGTCCCCGTCATCATGGCCCTCGCGGTGATCTCGACCGCGTTCACCGGGCAGGCCATCGCCGTCGCCTTCGACCGCCGCTACGGCGCGCTCAAGCGGCTGGGGGCCACCCCGCTGCCGGTCTGGGGCATCATCGCCGGCAAGTCGCTGGCCGTGGTCACGGTGGTGTTCTTGCAGGCAATTCTGTTGGGCACCATCGGTTTTGCGCTGGGGTGGCGGCCGGCCCCAGCCGCACTGGCGTTGGGCGCCGCGGTCATCGCGCTGGGCACCGCGGGCTTCGCGGCCCTCGGGCTGCTGCTCGGCGGCACGCTGCGCGCCGAGATCGTGCTCGCCGTCGCCAACCTGCTGTGGTTCGTCTTCGCCGGCCTCGGCGCGCTGACCGTGGAGAGCGGGATGATCCCGGCGGGGGTCAAGTGGGCGGCCCGGCTCACCCCCTCCGGCGCGCTCACCGAGGCGCTGTCGCGGGCCATGGCGCTGTCGGTGGACTGGTTCGGCGTCGTGGTCCTGGCGGTGTGGGGCGTGCTCGCCGCGCTGGCCGCGCGGCGCTGGTTCCGCTTCACCTGACGCGGGCTCGGCTCGCCCGCCTCTCACGACACGTAAACCACGCACACGACACGCCGAGGCGGGTGTACGTGGTTTATGTCTCGTGACGCCAGGGCTTACTATAGGACGTAGTTTTCGTTGGCCTACCATCGGGCCATGCTCGGACGAACGCTGATGCGGTTGGTGGACCTGCTCCCCAACCCGAGCGTGCGCGTCCAGCGCCTCGTCGCCGCGGCCGTCGTCCTCACGCAGGGCGGCATCGCCGTCACCGGGGCGATAGTCCGCGTCACCGCGTCGGGCTTGGGTTGTCCCACCTGGCCGCAGTGCTTTCCGGGCAGCTTCATCCCGGTAGCGCACGCCGAGGTGCCGCGCATCCATCAGGCGGTCGAGTTCGGCAACCGCATGATCACCTTCGCGGTGGTCGTCGCGGCGGCGCTGGCCGTGCTGGCCGTGACCCGGGCCCGGCGACGCCGGGAAGTCCTGGTCTATGCGTGGCTGATGCCGGTGTCGACGGTGGTTCAGGCGGTGATCGGCGGCATCACCGTGCGCACCGGGCTGCTGTGGTGGACGGTGGCCATCCACCTGCTGACCTCGATGACGATGGTGTGGCTGTCGGTGTTGCTCTACGTCAAGATCGGTGAGCCCGACGACGGGGTGCCGCAGCGGCGGGTGCCCGTGCCGCTGCTGGGACTGACAGCGCTGATCGGCCTGGATCTGGCGGTGGTGCTGGTCACCGGCACGCTGGTGACGGCCGCCGGCCCGCACGCGGGTGACCGCAGCCCCACCCGGACGGTGCCCCGCCTCGAGATCGCGGTCGACACCCTGGTGCACGCGCATTCCTCGCTGCTGATCGCCTACCTCGCCCTGCTGGTCGGGCTCGGCTTCGGGCTGCTGGCCGTGCACGCCTCGCGGCCGATCCTGCGGCGGCTGATCGTGCTGCTCGCACTGGTGTGCGCGCAGGCCGCCGTCGGCACGGCCCAGTACTTCACCGGGGTGCCCGCCGCCCTGGTCGCCCTGCACGTGGCCGGCGCCGCGGCGTGCACCGCCGCGACCGCGGCGTTATGGGCCTCCATGCGGGAACGGTCGCGAGAGCGGGCCGAGCCCGAGCCGCTCGCAAGCTGACTCCACGGCGAGCGCGAAGTCGCGCTCTCCGCGCTCGCGGGTGGCAACGTCCAGGTGCTGCCAGCCCAGCGACGGCGCGACGAGGTCAAGCCGCACCAGCGCTTCACCGCTCACGTCGGCGCGCGCGTACAGCAGCTCGCGTGGATCGATCCCGGAGCGGTCCGCGGCCGACGCGATCGCGGCGTAACCGAGGTCCCACGATTCGAACTCCAGGTCGACCGGCCAGGAGTGCGACCGCTTGCCGCCCAGGAAGATCAGCGCCGCCTGCGCCGTCCCACCCGGCCGGGTCGGGACCCCGTCGTTCTCAAGGTCGCGCAGATACCGCTCATCGAGGTTCCAGGCGACCGCGTCGGGCGGGTTGAGCAGGTGGCGCACCCGGCGGGTCCAGGTCAGGAATTCGTCGCGCCGTTGGTCGTCCGCGGTCGCGCGCAGGATGACCAGGTCGGCGCGCAGGGTGTCGGGGTCGTCCCACTCCAGCCAGCGGGCGTGCAGTCCGCGGGCGCGCAGCGCTGGGACCAGGCCGGCGTCCTCGGGATCGTCGCCGGGCCCCGCCAGCACGATGCGGGGATGGAAGATGTCCGGGCGGGCGAGTTTCATGGCCCGGGCATGATAAGCACATGCACGCAATCGAAGTCAGCGAAACCGGCGGCCCCGAGGTGCTGCGCTACATCGACGCGCCACAACCGTCGCCCGGTTCCGGCGAGGTGCTGATCAAGGCCGAGGCCATCGGCGTCAACTACATCGACACCTACTTCCGCTCGGGGCAGTACCCGCGCGAGCTGCCGTTCATCCTCGGCTCGGAGCTGTGCGGGACCGTCGCCGCGATCGGTGACGACGCCGAGGGGTTCCGCGTCGGCGACCGGGTGGTCAGCGCGTCGGCGTCCGGCGGTTATGCCGAGTACGCTACGGCCCCAGCGTTTTTGACGGCACACGTGCCGGACGGGGTGGGTTCCGACGTGGCCGCGTCGGTGCTGCTGAAGGGCCTGACCGCGCACTACCTGCTGAATTCGGTCTATCCGGTGCAGGCCGGCGACACGGTGCTGGTGCACGCCGGCGCGGGCGGTGTCGGGCTGATCCTGACGCAGTGGGCCCGCCTGCTCGGCGCGCGGGTCATCACCACGGTCTCCACGCCGGAGAAGGCCCGGCTGTCCAGGCAGGCCGGCGCCGACGAGGTGTTGTCCTACCCGGAGGATGCCGAGGAGTTCGGCCGGCAGATCCGCGGACTCACCGACGGGGCCGGTGTGGAGGCCGTGTACGACGGCGTCGGCGCCAGCACCTTCGACGCCAGCCTGGCCAGCCTGGCCGTGCGCGGCACGCTGGCGCTGTTCGGGGCGGCCAGCGGACCCGTTCCGCCGTTCGATCCTCAGCGCCTCAACGCCGCCGGCTCGGTGTTCTTGACCCGCCCCTCACTGGCCCACTTCATCCGCACCGGCCAGGAGTTCAGTTGGCGGGCAGAGGAATTGTTCGACGCGATCGCCAGCGGCGCCATCACCGTCGAAGTAGGTGGGCGGTATCCGCTCGCCGAGGCCGCGCGCGCCCATCACGACCTGCAGGGCCGCAAGACGGCGGGCTCGATCGTGCTGCTGCCCTGAGGGGCCGGCCGAGGCGTCGAGTGTGGGGCCTAGGGACGGATTCCAGGCGGATTTTGTACCTGGGCCCCACGTTCGGCGTCGGATGTGGCCGCTGTGACTGAGACTCAGAACAGGTGCGGCAGCGCGATCACCGAATCGACCGCCAGCGCGCAGAAGACCACCGCGAGATAGTTGTTCGATTGCAGGAACAACCGCAACGGTTTGACCGGCTCGCCGGCGCGAACCCCGGCGTACAGCTGGTGGGCCATCGCCAGGAACCACACCCCGGCGGCCACGGCGACCGCCGCGTACAGCCAGCCGGTGGCCAGGGCCAGCGCCAGCGTCGACAACACCGTCAGCCAGGTGTAGATGAGGATCTGCTTGGTGACTTCACGCTCGGTAGCCACGGCGGGAAGCATGGGTACGCCGGCGGCCTTGTAGTCGTCCTTGTAACGCATCGCCAGCGCCCAGGTGTGCGGCGGCGTCCAGAAGAAGATGACCGCGAACATCACCAGCGCCGGCCAGCCGATGGTGCCGGTGACGGCCGACCAGCCGATCATCACCGGCATGCAGCCGGCCGCTCCGCCCCACACGACGTTCTGCGAGGTGCGGCGCTTGAGCAGCAGCGTGTAGACGAACACGTAGAAGGCGATCGTGGCGAGCGCCAGCAGACCCGACAACAGGTTCGTCGTCCACCACAGCCAGAAGAACGAGCCCACCGTGAGCACCAGGCCCAGGATCAAGGCGTTGCGCGTCGGCACCGCGGCGCGGGCCAGCGGCCGGCGCGCGGTGCGCTTCATCACCTTGTCGATGTCCGCGTCGGCCACGCAGTTGAGCGTGTTGGCTCCCCCGGCGGCCAGCATCCCGCCGATCAACGTGTTGAGGATCAGCAGCGGGTTCACCGCACCGCGGTGGGCGAGCAGCATGGCGGGGATCGCGGTCACCAGCAGCAGTTCGATGACCCGCGGCTTGGTCAGCGCCAAATACGCCAGCACCGTGCCTTGAACTCGGCTCGAGACTCGGCTCGGTATTCGGCTCGGGGCGACGCGCCCGCGAACGCTCACGCAATAACTCCTTGGGGTCGCAGCAGCGCGCAGCATCTACTACGCACGATGGTAGACCGCGGGGCGCCGATGGCCCGCCCGCAGGGTCCATTCACCCAGACTTCTCCCAGATTTCCGAACTGAATGTTACGGGTCGGCGGCTACCGCGTAATTTTCACACCAGCCGGCGGCGGGTACCCGAAACCTGCACTGCAAGAGCCGGCCATCCCGCACTAGGGTGGGATTGATCAGCTCGATGACCCTTAGGACTGAGTCTGTGACGACACTCGAAGAGATCTCTACGCTGACCCAACCGCACCTCCCCGACGACTGGTCCGAGCTCGACTCGGCCGCCGTCGACACCGTCCGGGTGCTGGCCGCCGACGCGGTCCAAAAAGTCGGCAACGGACATCCCGGAACGGCGATGAGCCTGGCTCCCCTGGCCTACACGCTGTTCCAGCGCACGATGCGACACGACCCCAGCGACACCTACTGGCTGGGCCGCGACCGGTTCGTGCTGTCGTGTGGTCACAGCAGCCTGACGCTGTACATCCAGCTGTACCTGGGCGGGTTCGGCCTGGAGCTGTCCGACATCGAGTCGCTGCGCACGTGGGGATCCAAGACGCCCGGGCACCCGGAGTTCCGGCACACCAAGGGCGTTGAGATCACCACCGGCCCGCTGGGCCAGGGTCTGGCCTCGGCCGTCGGCATGGCGATGGCGTCGCGCTACGAGCGCGGCCTGTTCGACCCCGACGCCGCCCCGGGCACCAGCCCCTTCGATCACTTCATCTACGTGATCGCCTCCGACGGCGACATCGAGGAGGGCGTCACCTCCGAGGCCTCGTCGCTGGCGGCCGTGCAGCAGCTGGGCAACCTGATCGTCTTCTACGACCACAACCAGATCTCGATCGAGGACGACACCGACATCGCGCTGTGCGAGGACACCGCCGCGCGCTACCGCGCGTACGGCTGGCACGTGCAAGAGGTGGAGGGCGGCGAGAACGTCGTCGCGATCGAAGAGGCCATCGCCAACGCCAAGGCGACCACCGACCGGCCGTCGTTCATCTCGCTGCGCACGATCATCGGCTACCCGGCGCCAAAGCTGATGAACACCGGGAAGGCGCACGGCGCGGCGCTGGGCGACGAGGAAGTCGCGGCCGTCAAGGAGATCCTGGGCTTCGACCCGGAAAAGAAGTTCGAGGTGCGCGACGAGGTCATCGCCCACACCCGCAAGCTGGTGGACCGGGGCAAGGAAGCGCACGAGAAGTGGCAGGCGGATTTCGACGCGTGGACGCAGCGCGAACCCGACCGCAAGGCGCTGCTGGACCGGTTGACCGCCGAGGAGCTGCCAGAGGGCTGGGACGCCGACATCCCACGCTGGGAACCCGGCGACAAGGCGCTGGCGACCCGCGCGGCGTCCGGCAAGGTGCTCAACGCCGTGGGCCCGAAGCTCCCGGAGTTGTGGGGCGGCTCGGCCGACCTGGCGGGCAGCAACAACACCACCATGGACAACGTCAAATCCTTTGGACCGCCGTCGATTTCGACCAAGGACTACACGGCGGACTGGTACGGCCGCACACTGCACTTCGGAGTGCGCGAGCATGCGATGGGCGCCATCCTGTCCGGCATCGTGCTGCACGGCCCGACCCGGGCCTACGGCGGCACGTTCCTGCAGTTCTCCGACTACATGCGCCCGGCGGTGCGGCTGGCATCGCTGATGGACATCGACACCATCTACGTGTGGACGCATGATTCGATCGGACTCGGCGAGGACGGGCCGACCCACCAGCCGATCGAGCACCTCGCGGCGCTGCGGGCCATCCCCAAGCTGTCGGTGGTGCGCCCGGCCGACGCCAACGAGACCGCCTACGCCTGGCGCACGATCCTGGCCCGCGGCAACGGCAGCGGCCCGGTCGGGCTGATCCTGACCCGCCAGGGCGTGCCGATCCTTGAGGGCACCGACTACGAGGGCGTGACCCGGGGTGGCTACATCCTCGGCGACGAAGGCACCGAGGACCCCGACGTGGTGTTGATCGCCACCGGGTCCGAGGTCCAGCTCGCCGTCGAGGCCCAGAAGTTGTTGGCCGACAAGGACATCGTCGCGCGGGTGGTATCCATGCCGTGCGTGGAATGGTTCGAGTCGCAGCCCGAGGACTACCGCGACAGCGTCCTGCCCCCCTCGGTGTCGGCCCGGGTGGCCGTCGAGGCCGGCGTCGCGCAGCCCTGGCACAAGCTCGTCGGCGACACCGGCCGGATCGTCTCGATCGAGCACTACGGCGAATCCGCCGACTACAAGACTTTGTTCCGTGAATTCGGTTTCACCGCAGAAGCCGTCGCGGCCGCCGCGGAACAGGTAGTGGACAACTGAGAAAGGGTGATTCACATGACTCAGAACCCTAACCTCGCCGCGCTCAGCGCCGCGGGAGTTTCCGTGTGGCTGGATGACTTGTCGCGCCAGCGGCTGCAGTCGGGCAATCTGAAGGAGCTGATCGACACCAAAAGTGTTGTGGGAGTGACCACCAACCCGTCGATCTTCCAGAAGGCGCTGGCCGAAGGCGACGCCTACGACGGCCAGATCGCCGAGCTCGCCGAGCGCGGCGCCGACGTGGACGCCACCATCCGCACCGTCACCACCGACGACGTGCGCAACGCCTGCGACGTGCTCAAGCCCCAGTGGGAAGCGTCCGACGGCGTCGACGGC
Organism: Mycobacterium sp. E2497; assembly: GCF_001668695.1. Lineage (NCBI taxonomy): Bacteria > Bacillati > Actinomycetota > Actinomycetes > Mycobacteriales > Mycobacteriaceae > Mycobacterium > Mycobacterium sp. E2497. The sequence goes on along the minus strand of NZ_LZKD01000066.1, from coordinate 20,595 downwards.
CGGGTGTCCATCGAGGTGGACCCGCGGCTGGCGGACGAGACGGACAAGACCGTCGCGCAGGCCGTCGAGCTGTGGAAGATCGTCGACCGGCCCAACCTGTTCATCAAGATCCCGGCCACCAAGGCCGGCATCCCGGCGATCACCTCCGTTCTCGCCGAAGGGATCTCGGTCAACGTCACGCTGATCTTCTCGGTCGAGCGGCACCGCCAGGTGATGGACGCCTACCTGGCCGGCCTGGAGAAGGCCCGCGAGGCGGGTCACGACCTGTCCAAGATCCATTCCGTGGCGTCGTTCTTCGTGTCCCGGGTGGACACCGAGGTGGACAAGCGGCTGGAGAAGATCGGTTCCGAGGAGGCGCTCGCGTTGCGCGGCCAGGCCGGTGTGGCCAACGCCCGCCTCGCCTACGCGGCCTACCAGGAGGTGTTCGAGGGCGGCGATCGCTACGAGGCGCTCAAGGGCGACGGGGCCCGCGTGCAGCGGCCGCTGTGGGCGTCGACCGGGGTCAAGAACCCCGACTACTCCGACACCCTCTACGTCACCGAGCTGGTCGCGCCGAACACGGTGAACACCATGCCGGAGAAGACAATTGACGCGGTCGCCGATCACGGCGAGATCAAGGGTGACACGGTCACCGGCACCGCGTCGGCCGCGCAAGAGGTCTTCGACAAGCTGGCCGGGGTCGGGATCGACCTCACCGACGTGTTCGTGGTCCTCGAGAAAGAGGGCGTGGAGAAGTTCGTGGAGTCGTGGACCGAGCTGCTGGAGGAGACGCAGAAGCAGCTGGGTTCCGCCTCCAAATGAGTCCGGCTCGTACCGCTGCACAATGGCATAACCCGCTGCGGGACAAGCGCGACAAGCGGCTGCCGAGGATCGCCGGCCCCTGCGGCATGGTGATCTTCGGCGTCACCGGTGACCTCGCCCGCAAAAAGGTGATGCCGGCCATCTACGACCTGGCCAACCGGGGGCTGCTGCCGCCGAGCTTCTCCCTGGTGGGCTTCGCCCGCCGGGACTGGGAAACCCAGGACTTCCGCAAGGTCGTCTACCAGGCCGTCAAGGAACACTGCCGCACGCCGTTCCGGGAGGAGAACTGGGAGCGGCTGGCCGAGGGATTCCGTTTCGTGCCGGGCTCTTTCGACGACGACGAATCGTTCAGCCGGCTGGCCGAAACCCTGGACAAGCTGGACGCCGAGCGCGGCACCGGCGGCAACCACGCCTTCTACCTGGCCATCCCGCCGAAATCGTTTCCGGTGGTGTGCGACCAGCTGCACAGGTCCGGGCTGGCCCGCCCGCAGGGCGATCGATGGAGCCGCGTCGTCATCGAGAAGCCGTTCGGGCACGACCTGGAGAGCGCGCAGGCCCTCAACCATGCGGTTAACGCCGTCTTCCCCGAAGAGGCCGTGTTCCGCATCGACCACTATCTGGGCAAGGAGACCGTCCGCAACATCCTGGCGTTGCGGTTCGCCAATCAGTTGTTCGACCCGATCTGGAACGCGCACTACGTCGACCACGTACAGATCACCATGGCCGAGGACATCGGATTGGGCGGCCGCGCCGGATATTACGACGGTATCGGCGCCGCCCGAGATGTCATCCAGAACCACCTGATGCAGTTGCTCGCGCTGACCGCGATGGAAGAGCCGGTCAGCTTCAACCCGGCGGCCTTGCAGACCGAGAAGATCAAGGTGCTTTCGGCGACGCAGCTGGCCCAGCCGCTCGACGAGACCACCAGCCGCGGCCAATACGCCGGCGGCTGGCAGGGCGGCGAGAAAGTGGTGGGTCTGCTGGACGAGGAAGGGTTCGCGAAGGACTCCACGACCGAGACGTTCGCCGCGATCACGCTGGAGGTCGACACCCGCCGCTGGGCCGGCGTGCCGTTCTACCTGCGTACCGGCAAACGGCTGGGCCGCAGGGTGACCGAGATCGCGCTGGTCTTCAAGCGCGCCCCGCATCTGCCGTTCGACGCCACCATGACCGACGAACTGGGGGCCAATGCGATGGTCATCCGGGTGCAGCCCGACGAGGGCATCACGCTGCGATTCGGCTCCAAGGTGCCCGGCACCGCGATGGAGGTCCGCGACGTCAACATGGACTTCTCCTACGGCTCGGCGTTCGCCGAGGAGTCGCCCGAGGCCTACGAACAGCTGATCCTGGACGTGTTGCTGGGCGAGCCGTCGTTGTTCCCTGTCAACGAAGAGGTCGAATTGGCTTGGCAGATATTGGATCCCGTCCTCGACAACTGGGCGGCCGACGGCAAGCCTGAGCCGTATGAGGCGGGGACGTGGGGTCCGGAGTCGTCGTTCGAGATGCTGCGCCGGACCGGTCGCGAATGGCGGCGGCCCTAGATGATTCGCGCCGTCGACGATGCAGAACGCAGTGATGAAGAGGAGCGGCGCTCGTGATCATCGACATGCCCGACACCACCACCACCGCGGTCAACAAGAAGCTCGACGAACTGCGGGAGAAGGTCGGCGCCGTGACGATGGGCCGGGTGCTGACGTTGATCGTCGCGCCGGACAGCGACGCCGTCCTCGAGGAGTCGCTCGAGGCGGCCAACAACGCCAGCCACGAGCATCCCAGCCGGATCATCGTCACCATGCGGGGCGACCCGTATGCCGACGAACCGCGCCTGGACGCGCAGCTGCGCGCGGGTGGGGACACCGGAGCCACCGAGGTGGTGATCCTGAACCTGTCCGGGCCGCTCGCCGGGCACGCCGCCAGCGTCGTGACCCCGTTCCTGCTTCCCGACATTCCCGTGGTGGCCTGGTGGCCGGACATCGCCCCGGCGACTCCGGCCGAAGACCCGTTGGGCAAGTTGGCGATTCGGCGCATCACGGACGCCACCAACGCAACCGACCCGCTGTCGGCGATCAAGAGCCGACGGTCGGGATACACCGCCGGTGACACCGACCTGGCGTGGGCGCGCATCACCTATTGGCGGGCGCTGCTCACCTCGGCCGTCGACCTGGCGCCGCACGAGCCGATCGAGTCGGCCCTGGTGTCCGGCCTGAAGGCGGAGCCTGCGCTTGACATCCTCGCGGGCTGGCTGGCCAGCCGGATCGACGGCCCGGTGCGCCGTGCGGTCGGCGAGCTCAAGGTGGAACTGGTTCGCAAGAGCGAGACCATCGTGTTGAGCCGGCCCCAAGAGGGCAGGACGGCGACACTGAGCCGCACCGCCAAGCCGGAGGCCTTACTCCCCTTGGCGCGCAGGGAAACCGGCGAGTGCCTCGCCGAAGACTTGCGGCGGCTCGACCCGGACGAGATTTATCAGACAGCGCTAGCAGGCATTGAGAAAGTGCAGTACGTGTGAGCACCATCATCGAAGTTTTTCCCGAAAGTCAGGCACTGGTCGAGGCCGCCGCCAACCGACTGGCCGGCACCATCCGCGAGGCCGTGGCGGCCCGTGACCGAGCGCTCGTCGTGCTGACCGGTGGCGGCAATGGCATCGGGTTGCTCGAGTCCCTGGCGGGCCACGAGATCGCCTGGCCCAAGGTGCACCTGTTCTGGGGTGACGAACGCTACGTGCCTGAGGACGACGACGAACGCAACGACAAGCAGGCGCGCGCGGCCTTGCTGGACCGGATCGACATTCCGTGCAGCCATGTGCACACGATGCCGGCCAGCGACGGCGAATTCGGCACCGACCTCGCGGCCGCGGCGCTGGCCTACGAACAGCTGCTGGCGGCCAATGCCGCCCCCGGCCAACGGGTTCCGAATTTCGACGTGCACCTGTTGGGTATGGGCCCGGAGGGCCACATCAACTCCCTGTTCCCGGACACCCCCGCCGTGCTGGAAACCAGCCGCATGGTCGTCGCGGTCGAGGACTCTCCCAAGCCGCCTCCCCAACGAATCACCTTGACCCTGCCCGCGGTTCAGCAGTCGCGCGAGGTTTGGCTGATGGTGTCCGGCGCCTCGAAGGCGGACGCGGTGGCGGCGGCGATCGGCGGCGCCCCGCCGGTTTCGGTGCCCGCCGCCGGGGCGATCGGTCAGGAGACGACGCTGTGGCTGCTGGACGAGGAGGCCGCGGCCAAACTGCCGCCCCGGCCGGGTCAGCCAAGCTAGCCCCGGCCCGGATTGTCCCGGGTGATAATGACGGTCATGGCAGACAGAACCGTGCGCGGCGGGCAAGAGCGGAACCGGCTCAAAACTCTCACCCAGGCTGCACTGAATGCCGACAAGACCGTGGAGCAGGTCGAAGACGTCCTCGATGGCCTGAGCACCACCATGAAAGAGCTGAACGCGTCCCTGTCCAACCTGAACGCCACGGTCGAGCGCATGGAAAGCGGGCTTGACCACCTGGACGGCACGCTGTCGCGGCTGGACGACCTGGCGAGGCGACTGATCGTTCTGGTCGAGCCGGTGGAGGCGATCGTCGGGCGCATCGACGGCATGGTCAAGGTGGGCGAGACGATGATGACGCCGCTGTCGATGACGGAGAACGCCGTGCGCGGCGCACTGGACCGGCTGCGGAACCGCTGAGGCGGGCTACAGCTACATCTTGGTCGACCGGGCCATCACGAAGCTGTACAGCCCGTAGGTGATGAGTCCCAGGCCGGCGACGGTCAGCAGCGCGGCCCCGTAGTGCTGGGCCCCCAGCGTCTTCAGCGCGCCGTCGAGCCCGGTCGCCTTCTTCGGTTCTGAGCGGCACGCGGCGACGATCACCAGCGCGCCCGTCAGGGTGATCACGATGCCCTTGCCGATGTATCCGGCCATGCCAAGCCGCCGCACCAGGTCACCCGACTTGCCCTGCAGGTCGTCGACGAAATTGCGGCTGGCGCCCTTGTAGACGTGGTAGCAACCGACCGCGACGATGACCAGGCCACACGCGATGAGCGCGATGGTGCCGCCGGGCGTAGCCATGAGGCGCGCGCTCATGCTCGAATTCTGTTGATCGGCCGGCCTGCCCGCGCCCCGGGCGAATCCGAACGCGGAATAGGCGAACGCGAGGTAGACCGCCGCCAGCCCCAAGGCCTTCGCCCGCGAGGACGCATCCGACGAACGGTGCGACTCACGGTCGCTCGATCGGCCCAGCGCGGTTTCGACAAGCCGCCAAAGGCCCATCGCCAGGAGGGCGGCCGTGGCGATCCAGAGCGCGAGCGGGCCGCCTGGTTTGGCCGCCAGCGTCGCCAGGGCGCCGGTCTGATCAGCGGTGCCGCCATCGCCGCACGCGACACGGATGGCGAGGTAGCCGACGATGAGATGCAGTATCCCGTTCACGACGAACCCGACTCGCGCGAGTCGTTCGAAGACGGTGTTCTGGGCCAATTGGGCCGGCGTGACCGGGGACGCGCTGTCCGACATGGCACCCCTCCCGAACGGTCGACGGCGGGCCGGCGACACCGGCCTTCGCCCCGAATGCCCCTAAACCGCTGTTACGTAACGTGCAACGTCGCCCACGCCCAACTACGTTGCCCGGTCGACCGCGTCGAACACCTCCAGCGCGTGCTGAAACGGCGCGGAGGTGAGTTTCTGCTCGGTCGACATGGGATGGTCCAGCGAGAAGATGATGCACAGCAGTAGACCGAGCAGCACCGCGATCGCGCCGGACACCATTGCGTGACCGAAAGTGCTGCCCAGGCGCAGAAATCCGGTGAGTGCCACCAACACAACGGCGCCGAACACCAGACCGCCCCATAGCAGCGGTGGTATGCGCGGCTTGGTGTCGATGATGCGCTGGGTGCGATCGGAGGCCAGAACGGTCAACTGGCTGAGGAATTCGGCGTTGATGTGGCTCGAAGCGACGTTCGGCGGTTGATTGCCGATGACGCGGTACATCTTCGTGATGGCGGTTCGCGCGTTGTCGGAACTTCCGTCGCTGGCCTGCTTGTTCGGGTCCGCGTTTTCGAGGGCGGTCGCGTATGTTCGCAGCAGCCGCTGAATCTGTGTCCGCTCCGGCTCCTGCATGGCGACGGTCTGCCGGTACATCGTCGTCAGCGCCGACGCCTCGTTGGCGACGATCGCCTCGGCTGAGGAGAACTGCTGCCAAGACACGACCACCGTGAATCCCACCAGGGCGCCGTAGACGAGCGCGACTACGGCGATGAACGGCGACATCGCCGGATTGTGCTCTTTACCGACGTGCCGGAGCGTACGATTCGCCACGCTGATGCACCCGACCGCGATCGCGATGGCGACGGTGACGACACCAACAAGCACGAGCCAAAGCGGTAGCCCCGAAGCACCCATCGGGGGCAGCGTATTGGCGCATCGTTCAGCACACGGCCCGCTTTACGGACGGTTAGTCGAGGCGCTACCCGCTGTTACGTAACGCGCTCGCCAATCCGTTCATCGTCAGCAGGATGCCGCGCTGCACCAGTTCGTCGTCGTCGCCGGAGCGGTACCGCCGCAGCAACTCCACCTGCAGATGGTTCAGCGGCTCCAGGTAGGGGAAGCGGTTGAACACCGAGCGCGCCAGCGCGGGGTTGTCGGCGAGCAGATCCTCTTGACCGGTGATGAGCTTGTGCATCGCGATGGTCCGCCGGTGCTCGTCGACGATCTTGCCGAACACCCGTTCGCGCAGTTCCTCGTCCCCGACGAGCTCCGCGTAGCGCGCCGCCAGGCCCAAATCACTCTTGGCCAGCACCTGCGCCATGTTGGACAGCACGCTGCGGAAGAAGGGCCACCGCTCGTACAGCCCGTTCAGGATCCCGACGCGCTCCTCTTCGCTTTCGGGGCCGGCCGCGATCCACTGCTCGAAGGCCGACCCGGTGCCGTACCAGCCGGGCAGCATCACCCGGGACTGGCTCCACGCCAGCACCCAGGGGATGGCGCGCAGGTCCGAGATCGACGAGGTGGGTTTGCGCGACGTCGGGCGGCTGCCGATGTTCAGCGAGCCGATCTCGCTGACCGGCGTGGAGGCGGTGAAGTAGTCGACGAATCCCGGTGTCTCGTGCACCAATTCGGCGTACGCGCGCTGCGCCAGGGCGGCCACCTCGTCGAGCACGGCGTAGGCCGGCTCGGCCGCGCCGCCCAGGCCCTCGACGTCGAGCAGCGTCGACTCCAGCGTGGCCGCCACCAGGCTTTCCAGGTTGCGGCGCGCCGACTGCGGTTCGGCGTACTTGGCGGCGATCACCTCGCCCTGCTCGGTGAGGCGCAGCGAGCCGTTCACCGCGCCCGGCGGCTGCGCCAGGATGGCCTGATAGCTCGGCCCACCCCCGCGTCCGACCGTACCGCCGCGACCGTGGAAGAGCCGCAACCGAATTTCGTTTTTGCGGGCCACCTCGACCAGGGCCAGCTCGGCGCGATAGACCGCCCAGCTGGATGCCAGGTAACCGCCGTCCTTGTTCGAGTCGGAGTAGCCGAGCATCACCTCCTGGCATCCGCCCTGCGCGTCGACGACCGCCCGGTACAGCGGAAGAGCCAGCATCGCGTCCACGATGGCCGCGCCGTTGTGCAGATCATCGATGGTCTCGAACAGCGGCGAAATGGCCACGGGGCAATAGGGTTCGGGCCCGGAGGCGTCCAGCAGCCCGCATTCCTTCAGCAGGATCGCCACCTCCAGGACGTCGGACACCGAGCGGCACATGGAGATGACATAGTTGGGGACGGCGGCCGGGCCGTAGCGCCCGATGGCGTGCTCGGCGGCGCTGACGACCTCGAGCTCCTTGCGGGCCAGGTCCGAAAGTTGCCCTCGGTCACCGATGAGTGGACGCCGGGTGCCCAGTTCGCCCTCCAGCAGCGCGACCCGCTCCTCCTCGGGCAGGGATTTGTAGTCGGGGTGCACCCCGGCCCAGGCCAGCAGCTCCCCCACCACCTCCTCGTGGACGTCGGAGTTCTGCCGCATGTCCAAACCGGAGAGATGAAAACCGAAGACGCTCACGCCTTCTCGCAGCAGGGCCAGGCGGTCGTCGGCCAGCAGCGCGCTGCCGTGGGCGCGCAGGGACTCGTCGATGGTGTCGAGATCCCGTTGCAGTTCGGCCGGGGCCGCGTACGGTGGCAGGCCGAGGTCGAGCTCATGCTGCGGCCTGCGGTCCAGGATCTCGGCGCCCGTCGCGGTGAGCCGCGAGCGGATCACCCGCACCGCCCGCCGATACGGCTCGTCGGCGCGGGCCTGCTCGCCGCAGCCCTCGGCCAATTCGGCCAGCCCGGGTGTGACCGGGACGAGTCGGGCCGACATCGACAGGTCCTGCTCGAGGGCGGTGAGTTCGGCGAGGTAGTGCGACAGCGCGGTGAACGCGGCGCTGCCGGTGGCCTGGCGCACCACGTCGCCCGTCACGTTGGGGTTGCCGTCGCGATCGCCGCCGATCCAGGAACCGGGGCGCAGGATCGGTGCGGCGAGCAGATCGGCATCGGGCCAGCGCGCCCGCAATGCGTCCCGGACCTCGGCGTTGACCTGCGGGATGACCTGGAAGAACGCGGCCGCGTAATAGCGCAGCCCCACCTCGATCTCGTCGGTGATCTGCAGCCGGGACAACCGGAGCAGCGCGGTCTGCCACAGGGTGAGGACCTGGCGGCGCAACTCGCGCTCGATGTTGCGCCCGTCGTCGGTCTCGGTGTGCCCCTCGGCGTGCAGCCGCATCAGTTGGGTGATCCGGTGCTGGGTGACGAAGACGGTGCGCCGCCGGGTTTCGGTGGGGTGGGCGGTGATCACCGGGGAGATCAGGGCCCCGCGCAGCGCGGTCGCCACCGTGGCCGAATCGAGTTCGGCGCCATCGAGTTTGGCGTAGGTCGCGGCCAGGCTGCTGTCCTGCGGCGGCTCGCCCGCGGCGACGTGGATCGCACGGCGGCGCTCCCGGTGGATGTCCTCGGCCACGTTGGCCAGCAGCGCGAAGTGGCTGAATGCGCGGATGACCGGGATCGCTCGGTGAATGTCGATGCCGTCGAACATGCGCGCCAGGTCGGCCCGGTCGATCTCGGAGCGGCGCACCCGGAACGATTCCACCCGGGCGCGCTCCACGAGCTCGAAAACCTCGTCCCCGTTCTGCTCGCGCACGGTGTCGCCGAGGATCGTGCCCAGCAGCCTGATGTCGGCACGCATCGGCTCGGTCGCCTCGCGACCGACCAGCGTCCGTTGCACGGCGCCGATCGGTTCCAGCGCGATGTCGGAAACGTCAACCATGTGTCCCAGTATCGGTGCGGATCACGTGGTCCGCCCGCCGACGGGTCACCGGTACTTGATCAGCAGGGCCATCCCGATGATGGAGACCAGCCAGATGCCGGTGATGAACAGCGTCAACCGGTCCAGGTTCTTCTCCACCACCGTCGAGCCGGAAAGGCTGGACTGCACACCGCCGCCGAACAGCGTCGACAGGCCTCCACCCTTGGCACGGTGCAGCAGCACCAGCAACACCACCAGCACGCTGGTGACCACCAGGGTGATTTGCAGGGCCAACTCCATGACGGAGAGCTTACCGGGGTAGCCGGCCCGCCCTACGGAAGGGGCCCGCCGGCGGCGATCGCCGCCAGCGTCGCGAACTGCTCACCGTCTAGCGACGCCCCGCCGACCAGGGCCCCGTCGATGTCGTCGCGGGCGATCAGTTCGCCGATGTTCTTGGCGTTCACCGAGCCGCCGTAGAGCACCCGCACGGACTCGGCGACCTGCGGCGAGGCCAGCGAGGCCAATTCCGCGCGGATGGCCGCGCACACCTCCTGGGCGTCGCTCGCGCTGGCCACCCGTCCGGTGCCGATGGCCCAGACCGGCTCGTAGGCGACGACGACCTTGGCGATCTGCTCGGCGGACAGGCCGGCCAGCGAGCCGCGCAACTGCTCCTCGCAGTGCGGCACGTGATTGCCCGCCTCCCTGACGTCCAGGTGTTCGCCGATGCACACGATCGGGGTCAGCTCGTGCTTGAGCGCCGCGGCGGCCTTGGCGGCCACCAGCGCGTCGTCCTCGTTGTGGTAGGTGCGCCGCTCGGAGTGCCCGACCACGACGAAGCTGCAGCCCAGCTTGGCCAGGAAGGCGCCGCTGATGTCGCCGGTGTAGGCGCCCGAGTCGTGTTGGGACAGGTCCTGGCCGCCGTAGGTCAGCCGCAGCTTGTCGCCGTCGACCAGGGTCTGCACGCTGCGCAGGTCGGTGAACGGCGGCAGGACGGTGACGTCCACCCTGTCGTAGTACTTGTCAGGCAGCGCGAACGCGATCTTCTGCACCAACGCGATCGCCTCGAAGTGATTGAGGTTCATCTTCCAGTTGCCGGCGATCAGCGGCTTGCGGCTCACGCGTCCCCTCCACCCGGCTGCGGCTCCCCAAGCACCTCGATGCCCGGAAGTGTCTTACCCTCAAGGTATTCCAGCGACGCGCCGCCGCCGGTGGAAATGTGCGAGAAGTCGCCCTCCGGGATGCCCAGGGCACGCACCGCGGCCGCGGAGTCACCGCCGCCGACCACGCTGAACGCGCCCTTGCCGGTCGCCGCGGCGATGGCCTCGGCGACGCCGCGGGTGCCCGCGGCGAACGCCGGGAACTCGAACACGCCCATCGGGCCGTTCCAGAAGATGGTCGCGGCGTTCGACAGCAGGGCCGCAAAGCGTTTGACCGATCCCGGTCCGATGTCCAGCCCGATCACGTCGTCCCCGATGGCGTCCGCCGCCACCGTTTGCGGCGGCGAGTCGGCGGCGAACTTCTCGGCCACCACGATGTCCACCGGGAGCCGCAGCACGTCGACGTAGGTGTCCAGCAGTCGACGGCAGGTGTAGACCATCTCTTCTTCCAGCAGCGACTTCCCCACCGAAAACCCTTGCGCGGCGAGGAAGGTGAAGCACATCCCGCCGCCGATCACGATGCTGTCGGCCTTGGTGGCCAGCGATTCGATGACGCCGAGCTTGTCGGACACCTTCGACCCGCCGAGCACCACCGCGTACGGACGGGTGGTCGAGCTGGTCAGCTGCTCGAGCACCCGGATCTCGTCGGCCACCAGGGTGCCGGCATAGTGCGGCAGCAGCGTGGCCACGTCGTACACCGAGGCCTGCTTGCGGTGCACCACCCCGAATCCGTCGGAGACGAAAGCCCCTCCGGGCGAGACCAATTCGGCGAGTTCGCGAGCGAGGGCGAGCCGCTCGCCGTCGTCCTTGCTGGTTTCCCGCGGATCGAAGCGGATGTTCTCCAGCAGCAGGACGTCGCCGTCCGTCAGCCCCTCGGCGCGGGCCAGGGCGTCGCCGCCGACTGGGGAACGATCGGGGTCACCGGCCAGCTGCACGTGCCGGCCCAGGTGCTCACCGAGCGCCGCGGCGACCGGCGCCAGCGACAGCTTCGGGTCGGGCCCGTTCTTCGGCCGGCCTAGGTGCGCGGTGACCACCACCTTGGCGCCGGCGTCGACGAGCGCCCGCAGCGTCGGCACCGATGCGGTGATCCGGCCCGGGTCGGTGATGGCACCGTCGTCGAGCGGGACGTTCAAGTCGGAGCGCACCAGCACACCCCGACCCGAAACCCCTTCGGCCAGCAGGTCTTTCAGAGTTGGAATCGTCACGACTGCTTGGGCTTACAGCGACTTGCCGACAAGCGCGACCAGGTCGATGAGGCGGTTGGAGTAGCCCCACTCGTTGTCGTACCAGGACACCACCTTGGCCTGGTTGTCGATCACCTTGGTCAGCCCGGAGTCAAAGATCGAGCTGTGCGGGTCGGTGACGATGTCGCTGGACACGATGGGCGCGTCGTAGTACTTCAGGATGCCCTTGAGCCGGCCCTCGGCGGCGGCCTTGAACACCGCGTTGATCTCGTCGGCGCTCGCGGACTTGGCCAGCTCGACGGTGAGGTCGGTCACCGAGCCGGTGGGGATCGGCACCCGCAGCGCGTACCCGTCGAGCTTGCCCTTCAGCTCCGGCATCACCAGGCCGATCGCCTTGGCCGCGCCGGTCGAGGTCGGCACGATGTTCAGCGCCGCCGCCCGCGCCCGGCGCAGGTCCTTGTGCGGGCCGTCCTGCAGGTTCTGGTCCTGGGTGTAGGCGTGAACGGTGGTCATCAGGCCCTTGACGATGCCGAACTCGTCCTGCAGCACCTTGGTCACCGGCGCCAGGCAGTTCGTGGTGCACGACGCGTTGGAGATGATGTTCTGGCTGCCGTCGTACTTGTCGTCGTTGACGCCGAGCACGATGGTGATGTCCTCGTCGGTGGCGGGCGCCGAGATGATGACCTTCTTGGCGCCGGCGTCCAGGTGGCCCTTGGCCTTGGCCGCGTTGGTGAACAGCCCGGTGGATTCCACGACCACGTCGACGCCCAGGTCACCCCAGGGCAACGCCGCCGGGCCCTCTCTGACCTCGAGCGCCTTGATCTTGCGCGGGCCCACCACGATGGTGTCCTGGCCTTCCAGGCTGACGTCGTAGGGCAGCCGGCCCAGGATCGAGTCGAATTTGAGCAGGTGCGCCAGTGTGTGGTTGTCGGTGATGTCGTTGACCGCAATCACCTCGATGTCCGCGGTGCCCTGCTCCTGCTGGGCCAGCAGGGCCCGGTAGAAGTTGCGTCCGATTCGACCGAAGCCGTTGATGCCTACTCGGACCGTCACTGATCTCTCCCTGTCTTGACGATGTCTTTACTGAGTCCGCTGATTACGCGCTCGTGGTCAGCCTAGATCAGCAACCTGCGCGGTTGCCGCCCCGGTTCCCGCGACCAATGTGACGTCAGCCGCGGCGCGGCTTGTTCAGCCACTTCAGCGCCGACTCCGCGGCGTGGTAACCGCACAGGCCGTGGACGCCCGCCCCCGGCGGCGTGGACTGCGAGCACAGGTAGACGCCCGGGACGCCGAGCGTGTAGGGATTGACGGCGATGCGGGGCCGGAAGATGACCTGGAGGCCGTCGTTGGCGCCGCCGATGATGTCGCCGCCGACGAAGTTGGCGTTGTAGGCCTGAAGATCGGCGGTGCCCTTGCTGACGGTGGCGAGGACGCGGTCGCGGAAGCCCGGCGCGAACCGCTCGATCTGTGCGACGACGGCGGCGGTGGCGTCGCCGTCGTAGCCGAACGGCACGTGGGCGTACGCCCAGATCGGGTTGACGTTGCCCGCCGAGCGGGACGGGTCGGCCAGGTACTGCTGGCCGACCAGCACGAACGGCCGGTCGACCATCTTGCCTTGCGCGCGTTGGCGTTCCGTGTCCGCCATCTCGGCGAACGTGCCGCCGAGGTGCACGGTGCCGGCCGGGGCGCAATCGGGGTTGGTCCACGGGATGTCGCCCTCGATGGCGAAGTCGACCTTGAACGCCGACGAGCCCGCCCGATAGCGCCGGTACGACCGCCGGATCCGGCCGGGCATCGCGTCGCCGTAGATGGCGAGCGCCGCGGCGGGGCTGAGGTCGAGCATGACGATGTCGGCGCCGGGAATGTCTTTGCGGCCGGCAACCCGCACGCCGGTGGTGATGGTGCCGCCGTGCTCCGTCAACGCGGCGGCGAGCGCCTGGGTGATCGAGCCCGACCCCCCTTCGGCGACGGGCCACCCGTAGCGGTGCCCGCTGGCCAGGATCATCAGCCCGAGCGACGCGGTGAGCGGGCGATCCAGCCGGGTGTAGATGTGCGCGGCGGAGCCGCCGAACAACGCCCGCACCTGCTCGGTGCGAAACCAGCGGGCCATGGTGGTGGCCGGCAGCAACGCCCGCGGCCCGAAGCCGGCCAGCCGCATCGGGTGCCGCGGGACACCCAGGACCGGGCCGAGCAGATCCTCGGCCAGCTCGTCGAATCCCGACGCCAGGTCACCGATCGCCCGCCGCCATCGGGGGCCGTCGGACCCCATGCCGGCCACCGTCTCCTCGATCGACCGGTAGAGCACGCCGGCGGTGCCGTCGTCGAGCGGATGCGCGCAGTCGACCTCCGGCCACTTCCACTGCAACCCGTGGCGCTGGAGGTCGATCTGCTTCCACAGCGGCGAACCGACGCCCAGCGGGTGAAACGCCGAGCAGTGGTCGTGGATGACCCCCGGCATGGTGAGTTCGCCCGACCGGGCTCCCCCGCCCACGGTGTCGCTCGCCTCCAACACCTGCACGTCGACGCCGTTGCGCGCCAGGTGGATTGCCGCGGCCAGGCCGTTGGGGCCGGCGCCGACCACCACCGCCCTGGTCATAGGGCGCTGCGTCGCGTGGTGACCTGCACGGGGTACTCGTCGCCGGGCTCCGGCCAGGGCTGGCGGGCCAGCATGCTTTCCACGTCGACGTAGCCCTCTTCGGTCACGCCGGTCTTGGCGTCGACGATGCGGTACTCCTGGCGCTGGACGTGGATCGGCTGGCTTTCCAGAATGATCACCCGGACGTCGCCCTCGTCGAACCCGCAGCGCCGCTGGACCGCCGCGAGCAACTGCTCGTTGTGCAGGTGGCCTTCGCCGAAGTTCCATCCGATCAGCGGCCCGGCGATGATCTCACCGTCGCGCAGCTTGTAGTCCGCCTCATCCAACCCGTCGAGGGCGCGGGCCACCAGCCCGTTGAGCGTCCGCCCGTGCGTGTGCATGGACCGCCAGCCCATCAACTTGTCGATCATCATTTCGGCGGTGTTCGGATCGTAAAGCCGCGCAAGCTGTTTGGGGACCAGCGCCGCGGGCTTGGTAATGGCCGCGTCGATCTTGTCCTCAGCGCCCGCGCGCAGGCACCACAGGCTGGTGGCCCAGTTTCCGGCGTAATAGCGCATCGCCGGCAGGAACGAAATCTGCTTGGGGAACAGGTTTCCCACGATCGGCACCACCGCGAGCGCGGCGATCAGGATGACCAGCAGCAGCGGTGAGCTGAGGCCGAGGGCCGTGACGCCGGCATAGTGGCCGAACAAGTAGAACAGCGAGAACAGGAAGAACACGTTCCACTCCAACGGAACTCCCATCGGAATCGTGGAAGTGATGTTGAGGTGGAAAAGGACCATGAAGGCGATGAGAAACCACGCCCACCGGTGCCCGTCGGCGAAGAAGACCAGGACCAAGGGCACCAAGAATTCCGCCGTCGTCCCGCCAACGTGGGCCATCACCTTGGGCACCCACGACGGGCGCAGGTCGTTTATCGGGTCGAGGTAGAGCCTGCGCTTGAACCAGTTGAACGCCCTGCTGCGCAACACCGGGCTGTTACTCATCATCACCGCCACGACGTACGGGAAGTGGTGGTTGAGTTTTGACGTCGCGGCTCCCCACCACAGCGCCAGCATGATGATCTTGAAGGCGGCGATCTGGTCGGTGAAGGGAAAGAAGAAGACCAGCAGGGTCAGCCCGTAGTGTTCGCCGCGGGCGGCGAGGAAGACGGTCTTGTCGCGCAGCCCGAGCAGGGCCAGCGCGACAATGGTCGGCACCACCAGGACGGGATCGATGAGGCCGACGTCGCCGCCGGCGGTCACCGGCCCACCTCGCCCGGGCGAGAGCAACGCCCAGGCGCCCGAGACCAGCACGACCAGGTAGAGCGCCACGTCGACGACGGTGCGGTTGTCGCCACCGGTCAGCGGGATCTTGTCGGGCCACGGGGGCAGGCGAATCGTGTTGGGCCGCAACCAATACAGGAAGCCGCCGAACACCGGCCAGAACCGCGCGGTCAGCGGCCCCGATCCGCAGCCCAGGCCCAGGATCTCGAACAGCAGCGTGAAGATGACCACCTTCTGATACACGATCGGCTGCGCCCACCAGTCGGCGATGCGCCCGAGCCCGCCCAGGCCCGGCGTCAGCGAGATCACCGCGGCGGCGCCGACGACGTACACCGCGATCTTGACGATGTAGAAGAGGTAGACCGCGTACGGGGAGCCGAAGCCGTGTTCGACCCAGTGCCGGGTCATGATCTGCCGCCTGGTCGATCGCGGCAAACCGGGCCAGCTCTGGGGGTCGACGTCGGGAATGTCCGGGGTCATGAATCCCATGGGCGGCCTCGTTCGGTGTCGGCAGAACCAGTTGGCCCGTCAAATGTATCGGGACGGCGATGCGGGCGGGGCCGATTCGGGGCGGCCCACCCTCGGGCTGCCGCACGAGCGGCGAGAACCGCTGCGCCGCCGGTGAATTGATGCCGCGCTAGCGGATCGCGCTGCGCGGCCGCGGGGCGGGCGCCGGCGGCTGACCCGGAGCCCGGCGGGCGAAACGGTGGCGCAGCTTCTCGAGCATGGCGTCCAGGTTCTCGCGGTCCTGTTCCTCGATCCGCGCCATGCGCCGAAGGTTGCAGACGGCATCGACGTCGCCGTTGGCCTGCGCGGTGGCGATCGCCTTCTGATAGTCGTCGATCCGCTGCTCGATGAGCCTGCGGTTCTGCGAGAGCAGCCGGAGGAAATAGTCGGCCTGCCGATGATCCGCCGCATCCGGGGCGCCCGGATCCACGGCGGCCGCGCGCCCGTCGGCGGACGGCGAGGGGCCCGGCGCGGGGCGACCCGATTCGGGGCGGGCCACGCCGGCGTGGGGCGCACGAGCGCGCCGCTCACGGAGGCCGACGCTGCGCCGAGCGCCGCGCTCGTGGGACAAACCGGCAACGTCCATCGGCTCCCCGCTTCTCGAGATTTTCACTTAGGGCGTCGTAACAATAGCGTCCGCGACCGGACGGCACCATATCCCCGGACAGCGAAAAGAGATAAGCACCATGACGGCGGTTGTACCCCGATCGCTACCATCGAGAAACGCGACGCGGCCCCCACACTCGAGCGGCCTCGCGGGAGCGTCTAGGGAGGAACGTGACCGACAACGATCGCCCCGATGCCGGCGACATCGGCAAATTCGACCCCGTCTTGACCCAGCGCCTGATGGGCGTGATGCGCCCCGCCCTCAAGGCCTATTTCCGGTCGGAGGTGCGCGGCCTGGATTCGTTCCCCCCCGGCGGGGCGCTGGTCGTCGGCAACCACTCGGGCGGCATGTTCCCGATGGACGTCCCCATCTTCAGCGTCCACTTCTACGAGAAGTTCGGCTACGACCGGCCGGTCTACACGCTGAGCCACGACATCCTGATGACCGGCCCCACCGGCGAGTTCTTCCGGCGCACCGGATACATCCGCGCCAACCGGGAGAACGCGGCCCAAGCGCTGCGGTCCGGCGGGGTCGTGATCGTCTTCCCCGGCGGCGACTATGACGCCTACCGTCCGACGCTCTCGGAGAACGTCATCGATTTCAACGGCCGCAAGGGATACGTGAGGACCGCGATCGAGACGGGCGTTCCCATCGTGCCCGCCGTGTCCATCGGCGGGCAGGAGACGCAGCTCTACCTGTCACGCGGCACCTGGCTGGCCGAGCGGCTGGGGGTCAAGCGCCTCCTGCGCAGCGCCATCCTGCCGCTGTCGTTCGGCTTCCCCTTCGGATTCAGTGCCGTGATCCCGCCCAACCTGCCGCTGCCCACCAAGATCGTCACCCAGGTGCTCGAGCCGATTGACATCGCCGCCGAGTTCGGTGACGACCCGGACGTCGACGAGGTCGACGAGCACGTGCGGTCGGTGATGCAGCAGGCCCTCATGGACCTGGCCGCCAAGCGACGCTTCCCGATACTCGGCTGAGCCGTGGCTTCCCTCCTTGGTCCCGTCAACGACGCCGTCGGCATCATCACGACCCTGAGGCGCGCCGGCATGATCGCGCCGATGCGGCCCGACCGCTACTTGAAGATGGCCGCGGCCATGCGCCGCGAGGGCATGGGGATGACCGTGGGCTTTGCCACCGCGGCCCAACGCTGCCCGGACCGGGCGGGCCTGGTCGACGAACTCGGCACCCTGACCTGGCGCCAGCTCGACGAGCGGATCAACGCGTTCGCCGCGGCGCTGCAGGGATTGCCCTCGGGGACTCCCAAGGTCGTCGGGGTCATGTGCCGCAACCACCGCGGGTTCGTCGAGGCGGTGGTGGGCGCCAACCGGATCGGCTCGGACGTCGTGCTGCTCAACACGTCCTTCGCCGGGCCAGCGCTGGCCGAGGTGGTCAACCGCGAAGGCGTCGACGCCGTCGTCTACGACGAGGAGTTCACCGAGACGGTGGACCGCGCGCTGGCCGACAAGCCGGACGCCACCCGCATCGTGGCCTGGACCGACGGCGACCACGAACTGACCGTCGAGCAGCTCATCGCCGAGCACACCGGCCAACGGCCTGAACGATCCGGCCGCAAGGGCAGGATGATTCTGCTGACCTCCGGCACGACGGGAACCCCCAAGGGGGCCAACCAAACCGGCGGAAACGCCGGCATCGGCACGCTCAAGGCCATCCTCGACCGCACGCCGTGGCGCGCCGAGGAGACGGTGGTGATCGTGGCGCCGATGTTCCACGCCTGGGGCTTCTCGCAGTTGATCTTCGCGGCGTCGATGGCGTGCACGGTGGTCACCCGGCGCAAGTTCGACCCGGAGGCGACGCTGGACCTCATCGACCGGAACCAGGCGACCGGTCTGGCGGTGGTGCCGGTGATGTTCGATCGCATCATGGAACTGCCGCCCGAAGTGCGAAAGCGGTACAGCTGCAAGTCATTGCGCTTCGCGCCCGCGTCCGGCTCGCGCATGCGGCCCGATGTCGTCATCGCATTCATGGATGAATTCGGCGACGTGATCTACAACAACTACAACGCCACCGAGGCCGGCATGATCGCCACCGCCACCCCGTCCGACCTGCGCGCGGCACCCGACACCGCGGGCCGGGCCGCGGGCGGAACCGAAATCCGGATCCTGGACAGCGAATTCAACGAGCTGCCCACCGGCGAGGTCGGCACCATCTACGTCCGCAACGACACCCAGTTCGAGGGCTACACGTCGGGCACCACGAAAGACTTCCACGCCGGCTTCATGTCGTCGGGCGACGTCGGCTACCTGGACGACGCCGGCCGATTGTTCGTCGTGGGTCGCGACGACGAGATGATCGTCTCCGGCGGCGAGAACGTCTACCCGATCGAGGTGGAGAAGACGCTGGCGGCCCACCCCGACGTGGCCGAGGCCGCGGTGCTCGGCGTCGACGACGAGCAGTACGGGCAGCGGCTGGCGGCATTCGTGGTGTTGAGCCCGGGCGCTTCCCTCGACAAGGAGGCCACACCCGAGGCCCTCAAACAACACGTCCGGGAAAACCTGGCCAACTACAAGGTGCCCCGCGAGATCGCCGTGCTGGACGAACTCCCCCGCGGCAGCACCGGCAAGATCCAGCGCAACGAACTGCAGTCGCGGGTCAAGGGCTGATGCGCCGGTTGCCGCGCCGCTTGGTGCGTCCTTTGGTGCGCCCCCGCCCATTGGCGCGGGCCGCGCTCGAACTGGCCAATGCCGCCAATGGATTACGGCCGCTGGCCCGCAAGGGCTACAGCACCGTGCTGGTCTTCTGGTTCGGCTGGCCGACGTCGGAGGTGCCCGGCATCTACTTCTCCGTCTCGCTGCTGGACGCAGTGCGGCGCGCGCGGCTGGGCCACTTCGCGGGACGGCGCGGCAAGGCGGCGCTGGCCATGACCGCGGCGTCGTGGGCGATCCTGGGAGTGATCCGCTACCGCGGCATCACCACCCCGGGCCCGGTGCTGGAGGCGGGCCTGCGCGAGCAGCTCGGCCACGACTACGCCGAGGCGCTGAACGACCTGCCCCACGCCAAACCCACCCGCAGCGGGCGGCGCAGCCTGCCCCTGGGCAACACCGTCGCGCGCCGGCGCTACGTCGAGAAGACCAACGTGGTGTCCTACGGCCCGAACGGCCGCGCCAACCTCGCCGACATCTGGCGCCGCCGCGACCTGCCGCGCGACGCCAAGGCTCCCGTGCTGCTCCAAGTGCCCGGAGGCGCCTGGATGATCGGGATGCGCCGGCCACAGGCCTACCCGCTGATGAGCCACCTGGCCGCCCGCGGGTGGGTGTGCGTGTCGATCGGTTACCGCGTCTCGCCCCGCCACACCTGGCCCGACCACATCGTCGACGTCAAGCGGGCGTTGGCCTGGGTCAAGGAGAACATCGCCGACTACGGCGGTGACCCCGAATTCGTCGCCGTCACCGGCGGTTCCGCGGGCGGGCACCTGTGCGCGCTGGCGGCGCTGACCCCCAACGACCCGTCATTCCAGCCCGGCTTCGAGGACGCCGACACGTCGGTGGCGGCCGCGGTCCCGATCTACGGCCGCTACGACTGGTTCTCCACCGAAGGCGAGGGTCGTCCCGAGTTTATCTCGCTGCTCGAAAAGTTCGTGGTGAAGCGGGGATTCAGCTCGAACCGCGACGTCTACATCGACGCCTCGCCGATCCGCCGGCTGCACGCCGACGCGCCCCCGTTTTTCGTCCTGCACGGCCGCGACGACTCCCTGATCCCCGTCGGCGAAGCCCAGGAGTTCATCGAGGAGCTGCGCGCGGTGTCTAAGTCCCCGGTCGCCTACGCCGAATTGCCCAGCGCGCAACACGCTTTCGACATCTTCAGCTCACCCCGTGCGCATCGGTCCGCGGAGGCCGTCGCGCGGTTCCTGTCCTGGGTGTACGCGACAACCCCGCCCGATCGCGACTAGCGGGCCGCTCGTGCGCTCTCGCGCGGTTCCTGTCCTGGATCTACACGACGAACCCGCCCCGCCCGCGGCTAGCGGGCCGCTGGTGCGCTCTCGCAAATCCCTTGTGTCACTTTGGTTTCTGTGGTCACATTGTGGCGTTTTTTGTCGGTGGGTGTTTCTAGGGTTGGGGGTATGGGTGGCAGTAGTCGTGAGGAGATCGTCGAGGTCATCGACGCGCTCGATTACGATGCGGACCGCCTGTGCGGTTTGTCTTTTGATGTGCTGACCACCCCGGAGCGGTTGGCTGCCCTGGAGCGGGTGGAGCGGGTGGCCCGCCAGCTGCGCGCGCCTCAGCA
>NZ_LZKD01000065.1:0-832 GCF_001668695.1 Mycobacterium sp. E2497 | reverse complement strand
ATCCCGGTATCTTCGCCGAGATATTGTCCAGGATCGTCGCTGCGGCCGGAGCGCCGTTGCCCCATTGGCACACCTGCGCGTAGATCACCACATTGTTCTTTGCCCGCGCCTCGCTGGCGCAGACCCAGCCGGTGATCTGCCCGTCCTCCAGTTCCGTTCCCGTCCACCGCACTCCCGTATCGGTCGCGTCGGTCTTCTGGAATCTCCATCGATATTTGCCGCTCAGGTGGATGACGGCATTGCTGCACGCATCGAGACGCTTGGCAAAAGCGTTGCCAAGCAACACCGTCGCTGCTTTGGAATCGACAACCGTCGCAACGGCTTGACGGACCGCATGCTCGTACGTGTCCTTGTCCTCTTTGTAGAGATTGCTCCGCCATCCGGTATAGGCCACGCCAACCGTGTTGGTGTCCAGCCCGAACAGCGCCGCACAGTCGGGGTTGCCCTCGTCGATGACAGGGGGTGATGGAGGCCTGGTCCAACCGGGCGGGGGCGTGCCCGTCCAGTTGAGTTTCGAGCCGACGATGTCGCCGACCACTTCCGGCGGCACGAGCAGCTCGTCGATGCGATTGAGCGCCAGCGTCGGCCCGACTGTGGGTGTCGGCGAGGGTGCCACCGAAGTGGCGCTGTGGCCGCCGCCCTGCCCGCCGCCGCACCCAACCGCCAACGCGACCACTACAGCCCCGAGCGCCGAAACAATGAAACGAATCCTCATTTCGTCTCCTTGCCAAAAGGGCGAGATCCGTATCTGTTGGTCGAAGAATAGGAGCAGTGCGAGAAACGCGGATCGATTTCCCCAACTTGCTTGCTGCTTGGCGTCGGTCTCAAGTCG
>NZ_LZKD01000064.1:0-2028 GCF_001668695.1 Mycobacterium sp. E2497 | reverse complement strand
GGTCGACGACGTCCTGGCCAGCCCCGTGATCGCCGACCCGTTGCACATGCTGGAGATCGTCATGCCCTGCGTCGGTGGTGCCGCGGTGGTGGTCGCCAACGCCGACCTCGCCGGGCGGGCGCGCCATCGGCCCGTGTGGGTCAAGGGATTCGGTGAACACGTGCCGTTCAAAACCCCGACCTACGCCAAGGACCTGCTGCACACTCCCATCGCGGAGGCCGCAGACACCGCGTTCGCCATGACCGAGCTGAGCCGCGAGCAGATGGACATGGTGTCGATCTACGACTGCTACACCATCACGGTGCTGCTGTCGCTGGAGGACGCGGGCTTCTGCGAGAAGGGCAAGGGCATGGAGTTCGTCGCCAACCATGACCTGACCTTCCGGGGCGACTTCCCGCTCAACACCGCGGGCGGACAACTGGGCTTCGGTCAGGCCGGGCTCGCCGGCGGCATGCACCATGTCTGCGATGCCACCCGGCAGATCATGGGCCGCGCGGGCGCGGCGCAGGTCGCCGACTGTCACCGCGCCTTCGTGTCCGGCAACGGGGGGATCCTGTCCGAGCAAACCACGCTGATCCTCGAGGGGGATTGATCCCGACATGGCCACCTTCGAGCGCCCGATGCCCGTGAAAACCCCGACCAGCGCACCGTTTTGGGACGCGCTGGCGCAGCACCGCATCGTCATCCAGTATTCGCCCTCGCTGGGCGGCTACGTGTTCTACCCACGGGTGCGCGCACCGCGCACGCTCGCCGACGATCTGGAATGGCGAGAGATCTCCGGGATGGGGACGTTGTATTCCTACACCGTGGCGCGCCGCCCGGTCAGCCCGCACTTCGCCGACGCCGTCCCGCAGCTGCTGGCCATCGTCGAATGGGACGAGGGGCCAAGGTTTTCCACCGAGATGGTCAACGTCGATCCCGCCGACCTGAGGGTGGGGATGCGAGTGAAGCCGGTGTTCTTCGACTACCCGGAGCACGACGTGACGATGTTGCGGTACGAGCCGGCCGACTGATCTCGCCGCAGCGACTATTAGTCCGCAGCCAGCGGCGGCGCTGCCGGCCCACTAAGTTGGGCCGTGCGCGTTGCGCGGCAATCGAACACGGAGATGCCGGCGCCGGGCGCACGGTTGACACTGTGATCGGCGCCATTATCTACTAGTCGCAGATCCCCCCGAGGAGCGCGGCATGAACAAGGACGACTTGATCCTGATCAGCGTGGACGACCACATCGCCGAGCCCGCCGACATGTTCGAGGCCCACGTCCCCGCGACGTACAAGGACCGCGCGCCCCGGGTGGTGACCGAACCCGACGGCGTCCAGCAGTGGTATTACGGCGAGGTTCGCGGCCGGAACATGGGATTGAACGCCGTGGCGGGGAAGCCCCGCGAGATGTACAACATCGACGCTTCCCGCTATGACGAGATGCGCCCCGGTTGCTTCAACGTCGACGAACGGGTCCGCGACATGAACGCCGGCGGTCAGCTGGCCGGCCTGAACTTTCCCAACTTCACCGGCTTCTCCGGCCAGGTCCTCAACCAGGGCCCCGACCGTGCGGTCAACCTGGTGATGATCAAGGCCTACAACGACTGGCATATCGACGAGTGGTGCGCGGCATACCCGGGCCGATTCATCCCCTGCGGCATCCTGCCGCTGTTCGACGTGGCCGAGGCGGCGAAGGAGGTCAAGCGCCTCGCCGGCAAGGGCTGCCACGCGGTGACGTTCTCGGAGAACCCAGAGGCGTTGCAAATGCCCAGCATTCACACCAAGTACTGGTACCCGCTGTTCGCGGCGGTCTGCGAGAACAACACGGTGCTGTGCACGCACGTCGGGTCCGCGTCACGGAGCCCGCAGGTGTCGACGGACGCCCCGCCCAGTGTGCAGATGACGGCGTCGTCGATGATGAGCATGTTCACCTTCACCGAGCTGATCTGGGCCGAGTTCTGGGCGGACTTCCCCCAGCTGAAGTTCTCGCTCACCGAGGGCGACGTCGGCTGGATACCGTATTTCCTGTGGCGCGCCGAACACGTC
>NZ_LZKD01000063.1:0-509 GCF_001668695.1 Mycobacterium sp. E2497 | reverse complement strand
TCTTGGCGCCAGACCTGATTAACGAGATTGTCGGTGCGAAACTCAACTGGGCGTCCAAACCTCCGCCCGGCGCGACCTCCCCGCCCGTGGCCGCCTTCGTCGACGAGGGTAACCCGCAGTGCGAGCCGCTGATCGCGCCGGACACGTACTCGGTGGGGGTGGCTTACACCGCGTGGCGGAGCAATCTCTACAAAGAGGACAAGGACACTTCAGGTCATGCGGTCTATCTGGCTGTTGCGACGGTAGCCGACGCGAAAACAGCGACTCAGTTGCTCGACAATGCGCTCGCGAAGGCCGTAAATTCGTGCGACAACGCCGTTTTGCACCGCAAAGACGACATATCGAGATGGAGATTCCAAAAGACCGACGCCGGCGGCAAGGATCTGACGTGGACCGCGACGGAACTGCAGGACGGGAAGCCCACCGGTTGGATCTGCCCCAACGTGGCGCGCGCGAAGAACAATGTGATCATCACTGCGCAGGTGTGCCAATACGGCAATGGCGCTCCG